>QHXG01000232.1 GCA_003222845.1 Acidobacteriota bacterium
TCGGGCCGGACCGACGGTTAGGTAGGGTAAATAGCCGACCAATATAGTGATCAGGCAAGCCAGCGGCATCTTCCAACTCCAGCGTTTAAAGAAAGCCGGGAACAGCACGAACGGAAACACTTTGCCGAGCGTCGCGCCGGCGAGCGTGATTCCGGTGCCGATTTCTGAATTGCGACGCCGGGCCAGCAGCGCCAACGCGATGAACGCTATGGCGATTGAATCCACGTGCCCGCTACCGGCAAACTCCCAGACGACCAGCGGATGCCAGGCGTAAAGCAGGATTCGCTGTCGCGGCAGACCGAATGAAGTTAGCAATTGCGCAAGCGCCCACACCGCTAGTGCCTCAAACAGGACCATCGTAGCCTTCATCCAGGTGACTGTTTCGCTGATGCGCGTCGTCAGGAAGAAAACCGCTTCGGACATCGGAGGATATATGGTGCGGGCGTAGTCTCTGCGATTGATCCGCGGGTAAATCTCCTGGTCCCGCAATTGCTCCAGTGCGGCGTCCGCAGGAATGTAGCGATAAGGATTGATGCCAGCGGCCTGGACTCGTCCATCCCAAACGTAGCGATAAATATCGTCGGAGAGGTATGGCGGAAAAAATAAAAGGCTGAGCCGAAACAGTACGGAAAAAACAATTACGATCAGCAATGTCGAGCGCGCCGCCTTGGCCTTAACCAAAAGCCGCGCCGCGACCACGTAAAGCACCGATTGAACCAGGGCGATTTTTAAGAACCAGATTATTTCGGGACCCGTGTGCGCACGCAGGCTGAGTCGATAAAGCACCAACGCGGCGCACCCGCTCATAATTAGTAGCAGATTGGTCCAGCTAAGGAAGCCAGCCATTGGCGATGCGCGCGGAGTTGTCATCGGAGATCATTTGTCATGAGGGCGCTTTCGTCATGATCGCCAGCGCGCAGGACTTTAGTCATTGCTCTTCATTTCACAGCAAGCTGGCCATTGCGCCTCCGGCAACCGCAATCACAAAAATGGTTGCGGCTACCATGCCGGCAACTTTCCAACTGCTCGTGCGCGCGATGGTAAACAACGATGGCAGATTCACCGCCGGCCCCGCGATTAGCAGAGGAACTACTGCGGCCAGAGGGGCGCCCGCGGAGATCAAAATCAATGCGAGAGGAATCTCAAAAAACGTGGGTAGCGCCAGCGGCACCGCAATGAGAGCAATCACCACGATACTCGTCATTGTTCCCCAACCGGAAAGGAAAATGCCGCGCGGTAATAACAGCGCGATCAGCATCGAAATTAATACGCCGATTACGATTAGAGGAACGGTTCGCACCGCCACGCTCAAACATGAACGCAAGAATGCAATCGGCATCGACTGGCTTTTTTCTTCAGTCTCGGTTGGGCAATCGGCTCTTTCGTGAGTGAAGAGCTTATCGACCAGGGTTGCGGTGAGAAAAACGCCGAGGGCAGCCATCGCCACCCGAGTTATTCCGATCGAACCTCCAAAAAGCATGAAAGTGAGAATCAACGCCGCCGGATTGAGCGAAGGGGCGGCCAGCGTGATGGCGAGCGGTGGTCCCAGGCGCGAGGACTTTGCGCGCATGCCTGAAAATATCGGCGCCGCGCAACACGAGCAAAGCATCAAAGGCATTCCCGCAACCCCGGCAATTAAGTTCGGCCGCAAGTAGCCATTGCCAACCACGCGCGACCACCAGCGCGGAGGGTCCAGCACTCGGACCGCGCCGCTGATCAAAATGCCAAACAGCAGGGCCGGCCAAATCACCAGGAAGTAATTAATCGCGCGCGAAAAGGTGTTAAGCTGCAAGGAATTGTTCGGCAACGGAACAACATTCGTGCGCGGTTGAAACGTTCTGGTGTTTTGCACTTTCTGAATCACACCCAATGCTGCGCTCGATTTGTACGTAAAGAGCGCAGCCACGATGACCAACAACAAGAGCGCAGCATAGACAGTCTTTCGATTGGTTTCAGATGACGCGAGGGCAATCGATGCGGCTTGGCCTGCCGAAGCATCCACGGCTTTGTTCCTCCGAACTTATGACTTGCAATAGCTTGAGATATTGAACACAAGAGATTTTAGATCGAGTCTCGGCGTTCTAACAAAGTGGCCGCCTCTCGGATCAATCTTTTCCCACCGCAAGCATCGTAAACGGCTTTCATCTAAACTCGACCGACATGGCCGATTGGGTGATGGCGCCGACAGTCGATCACTTGAATGATTTTATTGGCAGGCATTGACAGGATTGGCCGCTGTTTTGAATTCTTTGCGATTGACTTCTGGTTGTGACTAAAGACCGGCCCAGCGACCCAGCGAAGGACTCCGCACTATACGGTTGCTGACTCGTGCTAGACTGGATTAGGGAAATGGAGGAGGATTCATGATGCGCCATTTTTCATCATTCGCTGTTGCTTTCGTGCTGGCTTCGTGCGGGAGCGTCTTATCACAACAAAGGCTTCTTGTTCAGCATAATGACGTGAACGATCCCTGTGGCCGCTTTAAGATGCGAATTTTGATTCCCGCCGACGTGGTTGACCACAAATTACCCGCGAAGGAATTCGCCGGAGGGATTGATTCTAAGATGGTTTGGAATCCTTGCGCCAAGGAGGGTCTGCAACTGGCCCTCGGGCCCGCCATTTCGTTTCCTGCTACAAATGAGGGGATATTGCCAGAGTTGCCTTTCTCCTTTCAGCATCGAGACAACCGATCGAGAAAGCAAGTTCTCTTTTTTACTCCGCCTGGTTCAGCTTTGCGATTCACCTGGCGGCAGCCAGGAAATCAATGACCAGTTTTTTGGGCCGGAATTCTCTCGACTGACCTCTCGATATCACTGCCCCGCGGTTGGAATGGCGTGAGAATTAGACAAGAACTAGTTTCTCGGCATTTCGCTTATCAACTCCGCCCACTTACGCTCTTCGCGCACAGGATCGAATAGCTGAGCCAGGTTCGCAACTCGCTTTCTCAACTCGCGCAGAAAATTCGGGTTGGTTTCAGCTCTCGTCATCAAGCGCGCTAACTCGCGAGTATCGCCGACACCGAACAATCCAGGATAGTCAGCACCTAAAATGCCAACATTGCCGTCGATGCGCGAAGCCAGTACCGGAATAGATGAAACGATGGCTTCGGAGAGTACGTTCGCCCCGCCCTCCATGCGCGACGAAATGATGCACAGTTGACTCTGCGCCAAGGCGCGAAGTGCGCGCGGGCGCGACAATTCGCCAAGCCATCGATAGCGAGCATTGATTTGCTCTTCGCGCCGTGCTCGCTTTTCCATTTCCTTTGTCATAGCGCCGCCGATGTGCATGATTCGGATTTGCGACGATGGTGGAAGTAGTCGCGCAGCCAAAGCAGCGCGAAAAGGATCCTTCACTGGTCGCAAGTGGCCGATTACACTTACGTCAAAACGATCGTTCGACGATCGTTGAGATTTTCCTCCTCGCTTTCGCAGGCGACGAATGTCTTCAACTGATTGATAGATCACCCTGGTCTTGCGTCTTGCGGACGAGTCCAACTGCCGCAACGCACGCGGCTGAAGCACCACTATTCTGTCGGCGAGTTGTAGCGACTGCTGCGCCCGCCGGCTCGTGTGAATATCGCGATAAACATCGGTACCGGTGAGCGCGACGATGATTGGCAAGTCATGGTATTGGCGACGAAAGCGACTGATCGATGAATAGCTGCGCCGAGCATGCAGCGCAATCAGGAGATCGAGCTTTTCATTGTCATATTGCTGTGAAATCGTGACGTGATGACCGAGTCGTCTCAGAATCTTTGCCCAACGAAGGGCGGTAATGCGGTTTCCGTAGTGCGATCGAGCGGGCGCCGGTGTGATGATTCCGATTCTCATCTTCGTAGCATAGACTTTAGTCTGTGTTTCTTTTCCTACCACGTCATCACAGACTAAAAGAACAAATGTTGACGCGTAGCGTCATCATGAATTTAGCCCGGCGTTTCAACGCCGGGTGGGATCAAGGAAATATTCGCGTCGGGTCGCGACGGCTGAAAACACGTTGAGAATATTGGGAAATCAGTCGTCGCTACGCGACGAGAATAACCTCCGCGCTCCCCGGCGTTGAAACGCCGGGCTAAAGTCACGCCGACGCTACGCGTCGAGGACCATAAAACAGAGTTCTCTAAAGGCTATGCTACTTCTTGCAGCGCGCACGTGCGAAATCCGGCCCAAACGTCACCTCGATCAGGCTTGTAGAAGTTTCTATACGCGTTGTGAATCAGACGCGACCGTGTGGTCCAGCAACCTCCGCGCAACACCTTATGATCGCCAAACCAGGGCGCCGAATATTCCTTGTAAGCTCCAGGCACGAATCCCGGATAAGGATTGAAATCGCTCGCGGTCCATTCCCAGACGTTCCCGATCATCTGCCGACATCCGAAGGCGCTGTCACCTTCCCGGAGCGCCCTGACATCGGTACATCCCATCGTTCGCCAGTCAAGGTTGGCACGCTCCGGCGTCGGCGGATCGTCGCCCCAGGGAAATCTTCGCTTGCGCTGGCTGATTCCGCCAGCAGTGTTTGGTTCGGCGCTGGCGGCCATCTCCCACTCTGCTTCAGTTGGCAGGCGGCGTTTGGCCCAGCGGCAGAAAGCGTCCGCTTCGTACCAATTCACATGCAATACCGGCAAATGATCTTCGAGCGCAACCAGCTCATCGAAGTTGCGTCGCAACCATTGATTTCCCTGACGCTGCCAATAAACCGGGTGCCTTGCATCGGAACTTTCTCGCCAGCGGCAGCCAGCATCGCTCCAAAACTCTTTGCGTTGATAGCCGCCTTCATCCACAAAGGCAGCGAATTCGGAATTGGTGACCGCGGTGCGCGAGATTGCGAATGGTTCAATCTCTACCTCGTGCGCGTCCATCTCGTTGTCAAAAACGAAATGATGATTAGACATGCTGCCGCGAAGAAAGCGTCCCCCGGGTATCAACGCATCACCTAACTTTTCGGCATCGAACCTTTCAGTTGATTGCCGGACCGCACCGTCGAACGAAGGCTGCGGATAGCCAAGCGTCTGCCGCGTGTAAGTAAACGCTTCATCGTGCATATCTTCATGAAGCAGAGCGAGGGAAAGAAAGTAAGCTGCATCGTCGTCGTACTCTTTCGCTGCACCGTATAGATCGATTACCCGTTCGAGCACTTCCTGCATGTAACTCTGCACTGACATTCTCGACAGCAGCGGAATGTTCCAGCGAGTTTCATGAGCAACCTTAGCCGAGTCGTAAAGCGCGTCGCCCTTTTCCAAAATCGATGGCTGGCGGTTCAGATGCCGCAGAATCCAATACTCTTGAAACCACGCAACGTGGCCAATCTCCCAGAGCAAAGGATTAACGATCTCCAAACGCGGCCCCATCATCTG
Source organism: Acidobacteriota bacterium (assembly GCA_003222845.1). Lineage (GTDB taxonomy): Bacteria > Acidobacteriota > Blastocatellia > Pyrinomonadales > Pyrinomonadaceae > UBA11740. Next base: position 5,351 of record QHXG01000232.1, read on the forward strand.
TTTATCGTTCAAATCGTCGACGAGCGAAATCGTACGGCGGCGCGCTTCGCGCAGAGATTCGGTGATCGCGGCAGGGAAATCCATTCCTCCGATTGGTGCGGTGCACAGTTTAGCACGCCAGTCAGTCGTCGTGACGACCCGAAGAACTGTAACCTGGGATTTGACAGCAGGAAGACTATGGAACGATCGGTATTGGTGGCGGCGTGAGTCTCGGCGGCTTCTGACGAGTATCTTCGACTCGCGTGGTTCGTCGCCTTGATTTTTCGCTTTTTCGAATCGTTTCCGCCGGGCCGTTGAGAGACGCGCCCGTGCTTGCGGAAGCAGCAACGCGCGGCTTGTCGGATTTATCCTGATGACTCGGCGCCGCTGCCCGCTGGTCTCTTATTTCAGAAGACAAACCGGTGTTATTCAACAATGACTTCGCTGAGTCAATCCATTTGGCGTCGCCGAAACAGACACCGAGGCTTACCGCAAGCATGACGAGAACAATCGCCGCAATAGTCCGCAGCCGAGAACTTGATTTCGGAGGTAACCAAGCGCTTTCGTTTGGCTTGAGTATCGAGTACCGATCAAAAGGATCAGACGGTGCGGCGCGTTCGTCTTTGACGATCGTGGGAATCACCGTTAAGTCGAACTCAGCAACGACGCTCTGCGCTGTCGGTTTCACGCTCCGACCTAATCGCCGTAATGCTTCACGAAAATCGCTCGCACTCTGGTAACGATCTTCCGGATTGACAGCCATCGCGAGGCGTAAGATTGCGGAGATTTCCGGCCCAACCGCCGGATAAATCTCATCGGCCGGCCTCAGCGGATCGGGCTTCGACTCGGCCAGCGCCGTGGCGCGGGTCAACGCATCGGGCGGCTTGACGCCGGTGAGCAAATGATAAAGCGTGGCTCCGAGAGCATAGATATCGCTCTGTGGATTCGTGCCCTGATCCTGAATTTGCTCCAGAGGCGAATAGCGCCGCGTATAACCGAATATACTCGTGGAGGAATTCGCGCCGGACAACTCTGACGAAGTCGCTTTCGCCAGTCCAAAATCGAGCAAGGCAATTTGCCCAGTCGAGGTCAGCTTCAAATTGTGTGGTTTAATGTCGCGATGGACAACCTGACGCTCGGAGGTATGCAAGTAGATGAGGGCATCGAGCAACTGGTCGGCCCAGGCAATAACCTTTTGCCTCGGAAAAGGTCCCGGCTGTGTGGCAATGATCTCAGCCAGGTCGGCGCCACCAATAAATTGCATGACGAGAAATGCTCGGTCGCCTTCAGTGAAATAATCGCTGACGCGCGGCAGCGCGGGATGATGTAGTAGCGCCAGCAAGTGCGCTTCCTGCGCAAACTGTCGGCGGAGTTGCTCGTCAGCGGAAAAGGTTTCCTTAAGCGCTACAGTCGTATCCAGTCGCTGATCGATCGCCTCGTACACCGCTCCCATGCCGCCTTTTCCAAGGCGCCGCACAATGCGATAGCGACCTTGCAGAGTTGTGCCCGGTGTCAAAAAGAACGTGCGACCATTCGTATCAATCGCCGTCTCGGGGGACAATGCGCTGTTCATTTAGAAGCTCGAACGAGTTAATGATATCAACTGAACTACAGAAGAAATCTTCGCTCGAATCAGTGATATCACTTCGACTTGAAGAGGATTTAGGGCTGACAGCACCTGAGCCGTCGAATGAATCAGAAGTTCGGGGCGAGATTGAGCAACTTCCTCGCTTTCGACTATACGATACGATGCGGGAACAAGACAAGGCCATCGAACAATTCAATCCATGCGCTAATGCTGCCCTCAATTGCTCCGCGAACACTAGCTTGACAGGCCATCAGCCGTTTGTTACTTTCGCGCTTCGCTCGGCGGGTCGCTAACAAAGCGATTTTGAAAAAATCTCATAGGCGCGTAGCTCAGTTGGTAGAGCGCTGCCTCGACACGGCAGAGGTCTGGGGTTCAAGTCCCCACGCGCCTACCATTTCCTCGATAACTTAAAGCGTCAGAGATCGATGGAGCACTACCTCCGTGGCCAGCCTCCCAATGAATACTCGCAGGCAGCTGTAGCCCGCAAGAAAGCCTGGCCAATCGCTGCTGAGCGCGCTAGATATCTAAGTCATCGCGTCCTCGAGAAGACCTCAACGTCTCACTTCCGCAATCGCAACTTTGTTCACGCCGCTGCAAGCAAGGTATAGATGGTCGTCGGGCGTAGCGACCATGTTGCGTACCACACCACCGCCCGAAGGAATGGGCCACGACTGAAACGACTTTGTTTTTGGATTGAAGGCAACAACTGTATTAGGCTTCACACCCGATTCGCTGTACCAAACAGTGCCATCTGAAGTCGAAGCGATCCCATAGGGATGTGAGTTTGGTCCGCCCGGTGATGCCCACTCCTCGACTTGACCTGTCTTGGGGTCAAGTCTCCCGATGAAGCCACGCGCAAAGTCGCTGTAGTAGATCAGACCGTCAGGACTATTTGCTATTCTCCGTGGCCGTGCGCTCTGGTTTGGCAAAACGATCTCAGTGACGTTAAGCGTTTTTGGATCGATCTTTCCGATCTTGTTACTGCCAAATTCGCAAAAGTAGGCCGCGTTGTCTGGTCCAATGATGATGCCATAAGGAAGCGCGTGCGGCGTTGACACTTCTTTGAGGGTGATCTTACCAGTCTTAGGATCAAGTTTGCCGACAAAGTTACTGTCCTGAGTCGTGAAGAAGATGATCCCTTCTCGATCAAAAACGAGGCTGTGCGGATCGCGCGCGCGCGGATCGGGCATCGGATATTCCGTTACATCGCCGCTGCGCGGATCGAGCTTGCCGATGTAAGCTTTGAAATTCGCTGTGAACCAAATGCTGCCTTCTTTGTCGGCAGCGAGACCGTGCGGTCCGGACGCGGCTGTTTTCAGCGGATACTCCTTGATCTCACCGGACTTTGGATCCAAGCGGCCAAGTTTGTTTGCTAACTGCCCCGTGTACCACAAAGAACCGTCCGGAGCGACTGCGGGATCATGCGGACGCGAATTTGGCGTCGGCACGTCGTATTCTCGAATCGTGACCCTCAGGTCATTTGCCATTGGCCGCGACGCACAAAACAGGAAGACTGGAAACAAAAAGAGAAAAAGAATCTTATGCAGCATGAAAAGGTACCCCCCGTCTGGTGAATCATCTATCCACCTTAAGAGAAGCTTCAAGTCGCCCTTGAGTTGGCCGCGCCACTGCCGAATCCGGTAGATGCGGAGCCAGTGATCGGTAATCCTAACACGATTGATTGTTGGGGCGGCGCGCGCACGGCACCGATCGGCGGGCAAGGATAGTTCATTTGACGAAGTCGGGCAGGAAGGTAATCACACGCGTCTATGCTGATCACGCCGCCGACATGGAAAGGCTCGCGTCCGCCTCCCTGACCAGGGCGGAGCGCAAGACGCTCATCCGCCTGTTGAAGAAGATTGGCTTTGAGGCGGCAGGTGCGTTAGAGCAGGGCGAAGAAGCGAGGACGGCGTGAATTGCTTACGTCGTTTACTGGGCGCGCCAAATCGGTAAAGAGAGGAGATTGGGCGGGATTAACGCTTAGAGCACCATCGACGACGCCGACATCGACGTGGCGCCTTGTTCAGCTCCCCGATGACGATATTTGCAAACAACGCTACTAAACAATTACGTCTGAAAGGAACACCAAATGAAAATCTCAACCTTGATCGCACGTCTTTTACTTGGGCTAATCTTCGTTGTGTTTGGGCTAAATGGATTTCTCAATTTCCTCAGCATGGGCCCTATGCCGTCTGGATTGGCAGGACAATTTGTCGGCGCACTCGTACTGTCGCATTACTTTTGGGTAGTCGCTGCGCTACAGGTCGCAGGCGGTGCGCTGCTGCTAGTGAATCGGTTCGTGCCCCTCGGTCTGGTGCTGCTTGGACCAGTAATTGTGAACATAATTCTATATCACGTGTTCTTGAATCGAACCGGCATAGCGCTGGCGATCGTTGTGGCAATCCTGTGGTTGATTGTCTTCTATGCACATCGCCAATACTTCTCCGGGATATTTGTGCAACGGACGTGATAAGCAATGAAGCGTTGGATCGCTGAGTTAGTTGACGCCAAATCAAAAATCGACGCAATAGTCGCGGCCGGAGGGTCATGACGCACCTCTTCATCATCGGCGGCACCGTCGGGTTGACTGCGAACAAGGGTGAAGATGAACGGGAGGTTCATGTGCGAGATACATAAACCGTTGCCATGGCCTTTCCTGTACTGGTTTGTATAAACGCCTTCGTTTCGCGCCAAAACGTCCGAGAGATACTCCGTGTCGGCGTCGGAGCTCTTATTCTGAAAAGGCAGGACAACACAAACTCGCCGTGGCCTCGTGAAGGGCCTTGAAATCCCTGTTTACCGGAATCTACTGATTCTGTTAAATAAAGAGCCTAACCATCCGTCCGCGTCACAGCGAATCCAAGCTGGCACGCCATGTGCGCTAACAGCTGTCGGCGTTGCCAAAACGCCGAATCTACGATTACCACCGGGCGGTTTGCTTCGGCTTTTTGCTCCGATGGTTCTGTTTTGCCACAGATATTCCGCGTCATCGCGGAATGAATGCTTCGGCGGTCAAGACCTGAAAGCAGAGCTCGTGTTGTCCAGGAATCATTAGAGAAGTCCAGGCGGTTCCGCCTGAGGTGTCCCAGGAACATGAAAATGATGAAGAAGCTATGTTCGTTTTTCGCTTACGATTCTCATCTGGGGGCGAGGGTTGGACTATCACTGGGGCTGCTCATTGCGATCCTGGTCGCGATTGGTTTGATAGAAGTCAGGCATCTGCGTCGTGTCGATGCGGACCTTGCAGAAATGGATGATCAGCGGTGGAACAAAGTGAAGTTGTCGAGACAAGCTCAAGCATTGTCGAACCTCAACAACCGCCTAACCATGCAGGTCTTTCTGGTTGAGGACAAGAAAGAGGTCCGATCTCTAATGCTCGAGCGGGCGGCGAACAGCGACAGAATTTCAAGTCTGATCGAAAAGCTCAGGACCAGGGCAGACTCGAACGAGGAGAAAGGACTACTCAGCGCCATTGAGACAATGCGGAGTCCTTATGTCGATAGTTACAAGAGCGCGCTGCGTTTGCTGACCATAGACAATAGCCCGGACGCGGCCAGAGCCGTCCTGGTACAGCAGGCCCTGCCTCGTCTGGTCGACTATCACGCCGCCTGGGATGCCTACGTTGACTATCAAGGCCGTCAAATGGATCTTGCGCAAGAAACTAACGCTGCAAGCGGCGTTGCGGCTCGTAGGACCATGATGTTTCTAGTTGCTCTCGGGGTGCTGTTCGCCGGCGCAATTGGAATCTTCGTCATGCGAAACATTGCCTGGCATGTGAACAATCGCAAGCGCTCTGAAGAAGCATTGCGAAGCGCACACGACGAATTAGACGATAGGGTCCAACAGCGCACCGCCGACCTTGCCAGGGCCAACGGGGCACTGGAATTGGAGGTTGCCGAGCGCAAAAACGCTGAAGCCGGACTGCGCGAGAGCGAAGAGCGGTATCGCGATCTATTTGAGAACGCCAATGACATTATCTACACCCACGACCTCGAAGGTAACTACACTTCAATTAATAAGACCTGCGAAAAGATTGTCGGGTATACAAATGAAGAAGCACTCAAAATGAACATCGCCCAAGTCGTCGCGCCGGAATACCTTGAGGAAACCTGGCAGTTGCTGGCTCGAAAGACTAGGGGGAAAACACCGTCCGCTTACGTGCTGGAGGTCATAGCCAAAGATGGACACCGAGTCGTCCTCGAGGTGAACTCACGCCTCACCCATGAGCACGGCAAGCCGACTGGGGTGCAGGGCATAGCCCGCGACATCACGGAGCGAAAGCGGATCGAAAGAAAATTGAAAAACAGCGAGCTTCAACTTAACGAAGCGCAAAGAATCGCTCATGTTGGCAGTTGGGAGTTTGAGGCGGCTACGCAGGAGTTGAGGTGGACGGACGAACTGTGGCGCATCTTCGGTCTCGAGGCGCGCGAATTTGGATTGCCTTTTGAAGAATTTCTATCGCTCGTGCATCCGGACGATCACGAAATTGTGAAAAGCATCGAAGAGAAGGTCCGGGAGGGATCGACGGAATTCGCTTATGACTATCGCATTATTCGCCCCGACGGAGCAGTTCGCGTACTCCGCGCTAGTGGGCGGATTATTTGTGATGGACTTGGGCAGCTGGTGAAGATAACGGGAATCGATCAGGACATCACTGAACAGAAGCGTATTGAGGAGGAGCTTACAAACAACGAACTACAACTCATCGAAGCTCAGCACAGCGCCTTGATCGGCAACTGGGAATGGGACCTTGTCTCGAACAAGACAAGTTGGTCGGACGGGCTATACGGCATCTATGGCATTCAGCCCGAAGATTTAAATCCCAGCTACGAAAGGTATCTCAATCTGGTTCATCCGGACGATCGTGAACGTGTCTCGGGGATGGTCGCGCAGGTTCTTCAGGATCGGCAAGGCCGCACGCTGGAGCATCGCATCATTCGGACGGACAAGTCGGTTCGATATCATCACGTAAACACAAAGGTAATCGTTAATGACGACGGTCAACCAGTCAAACTGTTTGGCACCGCCCAGGACATTACCGACCGGATATACATGGAGAACGAGCTTAAGGAAGCGCGCGACGCAGCGATTGAATCGGCGCGGTTGAAATCTGAATTCCTCGCGAACATGAGCCACGAGATTCGCACGCCGATGAACGGCGTGATTGGGATGACGGGCCTCCTCCTCGATACAGACCTTGATGCAGAACAACGAGAATTTGCCGAGACCATTCGCTCCAGTGGCGAAGCGCTCCTGACGATCGTCAACGACATCCTCGACTTTTCAAAGATTGAGGCGGGCAAGCTTCATTTCGATGTGGTTAATTTCGATTTACGGAACGCAGTCGAAGGCACCGTTGAATTATTAGCTGACCGGGCGCGCGAGAAGACAATTGAATTCGCTTCGTTTGTTCACTCTGATGTTCCTACGGCATTACGCGGGGACCCGGGCAGGCTGAGACAAGTGCTCACCAATCTTACCGGAAACGCTTTGAAGTTTACTGAGCAGGGCGAAGTAGTGGTGACTGCTGAGAAGAAATTCGAAAGTGATTCTGCCGTCACGATTCTTTTTTCTGTAAGCGACACCGGGATCGGAATCAGCGAAGAAACTCGGAAGAAATTATTCCAAGGCTTTACTCAGGCCGACGGTTCGACTACGCGTAAGTATGGCGGCACTGGTCTGGGACTATCGATCTCGAAACAGCTCGTCGCCATGATGGGCGGACATATCGGCGTGATCAGCACGCCGGGGAAGGGATCGACGTTCTGGTTCACAGCCTGTTTTGACAAACAGACGAGCACCATGCCCGTGCCCGCTTTAGAGATTAAGAGTCTCGAAAACGTGCGCGTCCTGATCGTCGACGATAACGCGACAAACCGTAAGATCCTTGCCCATCAAGTGCGTTCGTGGGGAATGATCCATGACGAAACTGATTCGGCCGAGCGTGCTTTGAGTCTGTTAAGAGAAGCGGCGAAGCAGGGCACTGATTACGGTTTGGCGATTCTTGATCTATTGATGCCTGAAGTCGATGGGTTTGAACTCGCTCGCGCTATTAAGTCCGATTCGAGCATAGCTTCAGTGCGAATAGTCATGCTGACTTCGTTGGGGCAGCGGGGAGACGGAGCGAAAGCTCGCAACGCCGGCATCGCCGCGTATCTCACCAAACCGGTAAAGCAATCCCAGTTGTTCGATTGTCTGACGACGGTTCTTAACACCACACCGATGTCCGATGAACTTCGCACAGCTTCAAATTTGGTTACCAGACACACCTTCCATGAGACCAAGCAAATGTCCCACAAGCTTATCTTGCTCGCCGAAGACAACGTGGTGAATCAGAAGGTGGCCGTGCGCCAATTACAGAAGCTTGGCTATCGCGCTGACACCGTAGCCAACGGACGCGAAGCCATCGAAGCCCTGAGCCGCATTCCGTATGATCTGGTGTTCATAGATTGTCAGATGCCGGAAATGGATGGTTATGAGGCGACCGTGGAGATACGTCGCTCAGAATTTGGACCAAAGCATACGCCGATCGTTGCGATGACGGCACATGCTATGGATGGAGACCGCGAGAAGTGCATCGACGCCGGAATGGATGACTACATCACGAAGCCAGTGAAGATGGAAGAATTGTCAAGAGTGCTTAACCTTTTTCTCGTCAGCGTGGAGAAAGAAAGTCAGCGGACTTTGATCGATAACCCCTCGCCGATCGACGTTGACCAGATGCATGACGCGATGGGTGATGAGCCGAGTGAGTTTTCAGAAATCCTTGCCCTCTATTTGGAAGGCATGTCAAAGAACCTTAGGCAGTTAGAGATCGCTTTAACCTCCGGCGACCGCGATGAGATTGAATCACTTGCGCACAATTGCGCCGGAACGAGTGCGAACTGCGGCATGACGGCAGTCGTTAGCCCGCTGCGCGAACTCGAAGATGTTGCGCGCGAAGGACACTTAGCTATTGCACCGCCTGCTTTAGCTCGCGCGAAAAAAGAATTTGCGCGAATTGAAACATTTCTCAACCAGAATTTCAGACAGCCGGCAGCTTAGCCAGAGGAACCCCCATGAAAAAGATCGTTGTTGTTGATGACCAGCCGGTACTCACCGGTATTTACAAGGCAAAATTCAGCACCGAAGGCTTCAACGTAGAGGTTGCCTCGGACGGCGAACAGGCGCTGGAAGTGATCAAGCGGACCAAGCCTGATTTGGTCTTGTTGGATCTGATGCTGCCGAAGATAAGCGGCATCGAAGTCTTGAAACAATTACGCGCAAATCACACTTTTGAGGCAATGCCGGTGATAGTGTTTTCCAATGCGGCTCAGCCAGGCGCCATCGAAGATGCCTGGGCAGCGGGCGCTACAATGGTGCTGTCGAAATCCAATACCAGCCCCAAGCAGTTGGTCGAGTCGGTGCAGAAGGCTCTGGCAAAGAGCAGCGCATCTGTCAGCGAAGTCGACGATTCCAAGCCACCTCCCAACGATGTGCGTGAGGCGAGGCACCCGGCCAGCAACACTGGAGGAATCCTTCTGGTCGAGAATAATCCGGAATCTCGCGCAATCATTTCACACCTGCTGACCCGCGTCGGACATCGGATCATAAACGCGGACGGACAGCATCATGCGGTGCTATTGAGTGAAGTTTCCCAAATCGATCTGGTGCTCACTAATCGCGCCCTTTGCAAAGGTTGTTTCCGCTCGTTTTGCGAGCAAATACGGTTACGATGTCCCAACACACCGGTGGTTATGTATTCAATGGACGCCTCAGCCAAAGAAGCGGAAGAAGCGCTGCGCTGTGGAATTTCCAAATTCTTAATCACTCCGGAAGAGTTCTTAGACATTGCCGAGATTTCGGCTAGCCTGATTTCAGAGAGTCGAGAGGCTTGATAGAGCACTTCGAAACGATCAAGGCTTCGAAATGATTGCCCGGTCTATCGGCATCAGCAGGCGATCGGCTTCTACCAGCTTGTAGAAGACTAGTGGCCTATGGCTCTGCCACTCTGATGCGCGGCAAGTCTCTGACTTGCCGGCACCGAAGCTCTTTCTTCTCAGGGTCTCCGACCCGCTTTCTCGATAAGTCGAAGACTTGGCGTGCCAAAGCCACTCCAGCGGATGAGTGGCGGCTCGTGCTATAGTCTATTCGTTCCCCTCGGCAGCTTTCCCGTCTTGATTTCCTTCGATTGGTCCCTCAATTGATCGGAAAGCGAGAGAATTGTGTTCTTCAACGGAGGTATGACCCAATGGTTCACGAAATGATCGACGGAACTTATAGACAAACGAATTTGCCGAACGAGTCGGCAGAGTATCTTTCCAAACGCGAGGAGCTGCGTCACGCTGAGATTCAATTGATGAAGCAGCGCGAAAAGGTCGCGGCGCTTCGCAGGCAATTGCCGACGGGCGCGACTGTAGAGGACTATGAGTTTATCGAGGGGCCGGCGCCTCTTGACGAGGGCGATGCCCCGACAAACAAGGTGCGTTTGAGCGAATTGTTCACCGCGCCGGATCGTTCGCTCGTGATTTACCACTTCATGTTCGGAAAGAAGCAGGCCGTACCGTGCCCAATGTGTACCGCCTGGATCGATAGCTTCAATGGAGTTGCCCATCACTTGGCACAGAACGTTGACCTCGCGATTGTCGCCGCGGCTGATCCGGCTACGTTGCGCGCGCACGCGCGGAAGAGAGGTTGGGACAAACTACGTCTGCTGAGCGCAGGCCACAGCACTTTCAAGTACGATCTCGGCAGCGAAGATCGCGAAGGACATCAGGACTCGACGATTTCGGTTTTCACCCGAGATGCCGACGGCACGCTGCGCCATTTTTACAGTGGTCATCCATGGTTGGCCGACGACATCAAAGAGCGCGGCATCGACGAGTTGAATCCGATTTGGAATGTCCTTGATTTGACGCCACCGGGACGAGGCACCTTTTATGCGTCGCTCGATTACGGTACCAAGGTGCACGCGGCGCGGCGTTAGATTGTCAGTCCGTGTCAGGCAGCGCTTCAATAGATACCGGGGATGAATCGTCGCGTGCGCACACAGTACTCGCGATACGAGGGACCAAAAGCCTGCTTGAGGACGGTCTCCTCGGCGCGTGCTCGCAAATCGCTCCCAATCGCCATCAGCACAAATGCGGCCCACACGATCGCGGTGGGCATCCAGAGTGCGCTGCCGAGCGCCAGCAGGTTCAATCCCATGTAGATCGGGTGCCGCAAGATTCGGAATGGACCACCGGTGGCGAGCTGATGACTCTTGTCAACTGTCGCGCGGAAACGCCACGAGCGAAAATAGACGAGCGCCGAGACCACCAGTGCGGCCCCTCCGGCGATGACTAGCGAGCCGGCAAAGGAAACCAGATAGGTACCCGCCCCGGGATCACGGCGATGCTGATCCCGAGGTACATCACCGCGAAGGCGAGCCCATGGAACGCAAGTAGCGCGCGGGAGAACGGAGCAGTGGTCTATTGATGGGAGATTGGTGCCGTGGCGGCTGCTGTGCTGTCGTTGCGATCGCGGCGGCGAAGAATGACGCGCGTGAGACCAAAGGCGCCCCAAAACGCCCAGTGCACGTAGTAAATGCCGAAGTCGAGTTTCACTGGTAATCCTCTCCGTGGTTAAAGGAGTTCGTCAAATCCTGTGCTTCCTGAAAGGTGCGTTGCCAATGAGAGAAGGGCATAACGATTAAGGTGACCGGGCGCGGCCGAAAAGCAAGGATGAAGGCGGAAGGATGAAGTACTAACAGACAGATTTCTTTAACATCTTATTTGATGCCTTGCCTGGTTGAAGCAAGTTAGCAATCATAAAAATAATCAATTATCCATTTCGCACCATCCCAAGACAGACCCCCAATCCATTTAACGACGCCAAACGCTTCATGCTCTGGAATGATCCAGGCAAGCGGATTCCAACTCTTACTAAATGGTCGCACGAGCTTATCGAATCCTGTCCAGAATAGATCAAGTATGATCGAGAGGATCAGTGCGATTGCAGACAATCCAAGCCAGATGGCCCAAGCAATTAGGCTAACTAATATCTGAATTATGCATTTGATTATTCTCATGCTCTCTCCTTTGTGAAAAGAAATTACTTCGTTATTTCGCTATCGAGTTCAGCATGGTGGATAGCAATCAAATGCGCATGGATGAGCGATGCACAAGCCCCTCAGTGTCATCTCCTTAATGGCGATTACTTGCACTTCACCTTCTCAACGTTGGGGTTATCCTTGACATCAACGTTCCATCTAACAGGCGTAATGTCGGGCACGGGCTCCGACCACTTCTTCCCATCAAACGTATATGTCAAGATATAACCCCACTCAAAGTAACCGAGCAATACTTCGTCACAGCAGACGAAAGTCTGAAACTCAATGGTCACTTTAGCCTTGTCTCCATTCTTAAGCTGTGGCTGTATTTGTTCAAATATTTTACCGAATGCAGCACCTGGGTCCTTTCCCGTGAAACCAGGCCCATCAAACATAATTCCACTATCCCCCTTTTCGCCGTCAAAGCTACCGCGGTAGGTTTTGCCCTCAGGACCATCGGAATTCCATGGGGACCAGGCTGAAGCACTAATCCGAGGTATTTCGGTTTTCTGACGCACGAATTGAAAGAATTTGTAGCCCCTCTGGCAACCTTGCACAATAAAGACGCGCAACATACCCCAGTGTTTGCTATCTGCCGACACCGGTGTTCCGGAGCTTTTCAGGCTGTAGCCGAGAACCTTTTTGCCTTCGCCTGCCTTCTGTTGTTGGTCTTCATCCAAAGAACCTCCGCTTTGAGGCAGGGGCTTCCCTTCCTTATCCAGGAATTCGATTTTAATGCATTTAGCAAAGCGAGTGATTCTCACCTTGGCCTTTATGCCCCCTTTGAGAGTGAATTCAACGTCTTTGGGTCCCCATTTCTTCTCTCCGCAATCTTTTTCTTGGCTCAGAGCGTCTTCGCACAAGAACGAATCCAAAAGGGTAAAACCTCCTTGCGAAAGGGTTCCTGCGTAAGACCTGAATGCTAAGGAATGCGCTGCAATTGCCAGGACGACGATTAGAGTTATTTGTTTCATTAGTTAATCTCCTTTACGTCAATAATCGTTTTGATCGATCAGGGTACTGGGACGGCCAATCAGGAGTCAGTTGTCTCATCTCTTGGGCTAGAGTCGTTAGCCTGATAGCGTCCGACTACTAATCATGCATCAGACTCGCCTCATATTAGTCCGCTTTGGGGTGTTATGCATTAGCAGACGGTTTATGCTTCTAAAGAAAAATGTCCGCTGCTCTGCGCTTCAAACGTCTCTAAATTGGAGACAACGAAACCAGGGAGGAAAACACAATGATGACTATCAACAAGTCTGCTATGCAGCCGAGCCTGGCCGTCGAGACGAAGCGTGAAGCGCCGACCTATTACAAGACCCTGGTCTAATGGTTGTGTCTTCGCACCTATGATACCAGTTTTCATCAACCGCTTCGCCTACCTCTCCGACCCATTCGCAACCGTGGCGTTCCTATAGAGCAGACTGGCTTTGAAGCCGTTCTTTGAAACCCTTGGCCATCATCCATAGCGCCAGAGCCAGGTGGCTCAGACCCATCGGGACCCCCATCGGAGTCACGAGGCTATAACCCAGGAACCCTCGCAATGGGATCGCAGTGAAGTGAAGCACGACGGTTAGCAGTCCAAAGACAGCCAGTGGGCGCGGGACCACGGCGAAGCGGTACAGCGAGATGTAGAGCAGGAAGATCCAGGCATCAATAACAAGCAGCTCCGTGAAATGCGCCCACCTCCTGGTCGATCCGACCAGCGCTGCCAGCGTTTGGAACAGCTCATCGGGTCCGCCTGAGTGGACGTACTGCTGGCTCAAAGACAGCATGGACAAAATGTGGGCGTTATCGACTGCTTGTACCGTAAACATGATCACGCTCGCGGCCACGAGCCAAAGCGCCATGGCCTCGCTGTACTGACGAAAAAGCGGCCATGCCGCGATGGCGATGCCGATCGTAAGCGCGCAATTAGCAAACAAAAGAAACACGGCCACCTTGATCTGAAGAGAGGATCCCGCCGCATTTGCAAGGTAGTCACGAGGAGCCGTGGTTACTAGATGCAGCAACACGAAGGGCACAATAAGTCCCGCTAACTGT
>QHXG01000233.1 GCA_003222845.1 Acidobacteriota bacterium
ATGACCGCCACGGCTTAGAGTTCAAGCTTTAGCTTGTGTCACAGCAATCGTACGTCACCGTATTTATGACAACCTGTACTTAGCAAACTACTACGCCCGCGCCACCGTAAGTACGAACACCTCCGTCGCGCCGGCCTCTTTCAACGCGGCGGTGCACGCCGAAGCCGTCGCGCCGGTTGTGAACACATCGTCAACCAGCAATATGCTCTGGCCGGCAATTCCTTCGGGATGGCGAATGGCAAAAGCGTCGACAACACTGTCGCGTCGCGCGCGTGCGTCCATTCCCGCGCGATGAAGCGCGGTGTGAACGCGGCGCATGACGCTATGTTCATCAAACGGTAGATTGCTAAGACGAGAGAGAGAACGCCCCAGCACCGCTGCCTGATTGAAACCGCGTTCGCGTTCGCGCTCGGGATGAAGCGGCACGGGAATAATCAGTGTCGCTTGATTGATAGGTTCGCGCTGCTGTGCCGTGAGCATCAACTCACTCACACGGCGCGCGATATGAGGCTCACGCTTGAGTGACAGAATAGATGCACGCAAAGCGTCTTCATAAAATCCAACCGCCCGAGCCGCTGAATAAGAATCTGCATCGCACTGGCCGCAACGGACATTCTTGCGTCTGGTTTCGCTAATACTCGCGGGCGTGAACGCTCCACACTTCCAGCACAAAGTATCTTCAGTATCAAAAATGCGTGTCGCGTTCCAGCAAGCCGAACATGCCACACCATCTGTGCGCGACTCGACGCTTTGGCCGCAGACAGCGCAAGCTTGCGGATAAGCGAGCGCGAGTGCAGCGTCGCAGAGAGAGTTCAAGTGATGAGTTGTGGAAAACACTTCCTCGGCTCGGCTAAGGCGGAAGCCCGACCGTTAGGGAGGGTGCAAACCCACGTGCACTGATTCACTCTCCTAACGATTGCACCCTCCCTGACGGTCGGGTTTCTGCCTTTAGACTAACGGCCTTCCGGTGTCCCAGAAGGCCGTAATTATGTCACATCTCTGATCCCAGATCTTAAATTTCAAAACCCTTGAGACCCGAAACGAGTCACTCCTCCTCGCGATGCAGCAGTCCGCGCTCATTCAAGTCCTGACAAGGCAAGCACAGCCGCGCCCAGGGGACGGCCTCGAGCCGCTTCTCCTGAATGGGCTCTCCACAATGAACGCACTTTCCGTATCCCCCGTTTTCAATGCGCTCGAGGGCGGCATCGATTGAGTCGAGGAGCTGCCGGTCGTTGGTCGACATCGACATCAACAATTCTTTGGTGTAGGCATTGGCGGCCATGTCCGCCGGATCCTGCGTTGCTTCGGCATCGCGTTCGCGGCTGTAAGCTTCGGCAGCCTGAACCTGGCCCACTAAACTTTCACGACGAGCCAGCAATCTATCTCGATAGGTTTTTGCTTTTCTCTTGTCCATTATTCTTGTTCAATCCTCCAAGAGCCTTTCATTTCTGATACGGCAATCCGCGATTGATCGTATAAGCGCGATAGAGCTGCTCAACGGCAATGACGCGCGCCAGCTCATGCGTCAACGTCAGACGCGACAAGCGCCAGCGCTTCTGCGCCCGGGCTGATACTTCCGCGTTAACTCCTTCCGGTCCGCCAATCACGACTGCCACTTCCTTGATCGCGTCACTTTCCCAACGTCTTACTTCCGCTGCCAGTTCCGTCGAACTCCATTCACGTCCCTTCACGTCGAGCAGAACCATCAAACTTCCATCAGGAATAGCATCGAGCAATCGACCCGACTCCTTTCTCAGGTCTGCCGCGTCGCGCGTTTCGATCATTTCACAACGCACGAATCGGGATAAGCGTTTCAAATATTCTGCAACCAGCGCGCGCAAACGCTCATCCTTCGTCTTGCCCGGCCAGATGAAACGGATGCGCATATCAGAGACAGAGATCGGAGGTCAGAAATCAGAGGTCAGATGTAGCATTATCAAATATCAGTTTCACCGACCTCCGACCTCTGACCTCCGACCTCTGTTTTCTCCATCCGCGCCAGCCGCTCATAGAGATTCTTCCGGCTGATCCCAAGTATGCGCGCGGCCTCAGTCTTGTTGCCGCGGGTCGCTGCCAAAATCTCGCGAATGTAATCGACTTCGATTTCCGCCAACGTCGGCCGGCGATCTTTTCGATCTCGCTGCGTCGCCGCCAAGCGCACACTGTCTGTCAAGTCGCTGACTTCGATCCGCTCACCGACGGAAACAATTACCGCGCGCTCAATGATGTTTGCCAACTCACGAACGTTGCCAGGGAAGTCGTAAGCCTGCAATAGCCACAACGCGTCGGTGGATAGTTTCTTTGCCGCCCGACCATGCTTGTCCGAATAAGCGCGGACAAAGCCGCGCGAGAGCGCTTCCAGATCCTTGCGCCGCTCACGCAGCGGCGGCACTTCGATGTGAACCACGTTGAGCCGATAGAACAGATCGTCGCGAAAAGCTCGCCGCTCGACTGCGTCTTTGAGATTCGCATTGGTCAAAGCGACCAGCCGCGCGTCAACCTCGATCGTCTTGCGCCCGCCCAGCCGTTCGAACTCGCGGTGCTCGATCATCCGCAAGAGTTTCGCTTGAGAATCAAGAGAAAGATGCGCAATCTCGTCGAGTACCAAAGTCCCACGATGCGCCGCTTCCAATCGTCCGGGCTTTGCTTCAGTGGCGCCGCTGAATGCGCCACGCTCGTAACCGAACAGCTCGGCTTCGAGCAAGTCAGCCGGCAATGTCGCGCAATCAATCTTCACCAGCGATTCTCCGGCGCGCTGCGATCGCGAATGAATGAACCATGAGAGCGCATCTTTGCCACAACCCGACTCGCCGGTCACCAGGACATTCGCGTCGGTCGTGGCAACGCGTTCGGCGAGCCGGACCGCCTCGCGCATCGCATCTGACAACGCCACAATCTCGATCACTATTCTTCTCTCAAAGATCGGAGACTTCAGATTTCACATTTGAGATCTCAGATTTCGCATTTGAGATCTCAGGTTTGATATTTGAGATCTCAGATTTCAGATTTGAGATCTCGGGACCCTGTAGTTGGGCCGAAACATCGACCCGCTTGGCTTCTCGCCAAAGGCGCTCGAGATCGTAAAAGCGCCGCGCCTTTTCATCGAACACGTGCACGATGAAATCGCCGTAGTCGATGAGAATCCATTCGGCCGTTTGATAGCCTTCGACGCGCGCCGCGCGATTCCCCGCGCGTTTCAATTGCTCGACAACTCCATCGCTGATTGCCTGGACCTGCCTGCGGTTCGTTCCCGAAGCGATGACGAAAAAGTCAGTGAAGCTGGCGATGCTGCGCAGATCCAGGATCGTCAGGTCGAGCGCTTTCTTTTCCGCAGCAGCATTCAGTGCACGACGAATGCGCTCGTCAAATTCGGATATGTCCACGGCGGCAACGGCCTCTGCTCGCGTGCCCAGCGAAGCGGCCCGTGCTTCGGAACTCAGGGTTTTCTCTTGCAACTTCTGGCTCACTTAATTCCTATATAGTTCGTACTTTGCAATGTAATTCGCGACCGTTCGTGGCAGTGCCTTCTGCAGCGCTTCCCGATCGTTTGAGCGCGCCAGAGCGCGAAGTGCGGTCGCCGATATGTCCACTCTTGCCCCATCAGTAAAGTAGACGCGCGGTGTTTTATCATCGTCGAGAACCGCGGCGATTTCTTTCCGGCTCTTGGTCCGCACATCGATGACTTCGACCGCAACGCGCTCGGTCAACGAATAGCCAGGCCGCGTAACCACAATCAGATCGCAGATTTTCAAAAGCCTCTGCCATTCGCGCCAGGTTTCGATCTCAGCCCACGAATCCGCGCCAATCAGGAAAAACAAGCGATGACTCGATCCGAGTTTATCCTGCAGTCTCGACACCGTATCGACGGCGTATGGACGATTTGGCTCATCCAGTTCGATAGTCGAAATTCGGAAACGCTCATCGTCCTGAGTCGCCAGCGCCAGCATCGCATAGCGATGAAACGCCGAAGAGATTCCAGCGCCGCGCTTATGCGGCGGCACGCACGCCGGCACGAAGATTACTTCATCAAGTTCAAAGAGCTCACGAACCCGCCGCGCCACTTCGAGGTGGCCGTTGTGCACGGGGTCGAAGGTACCACCATAAATCGCTGCACGCCGCCGAACCATCACCCGATTTAAGAGCCTTCGTCAGAATCGCGCGCCACTGCCGACGAGCAATGTTTCGTCGGCTGGTCGTAGGCGCAGCTTCGCTGAATCCTCTCGAGTCTTTTCCAGTTCGCGCGCGATCTGGTTTATAAGCTCGCGCACGCCGGCTCCAGTAACCGATGAAATTGCAAAGAACGGCTTTTCGTCTTCGCGCGCCCTCGCTCGCAAATGCTCGACCCTCGCCGGTTCGTCGAGCGCATCAATCTTGGTCGCCACCACGATTTGCGGACGCCGAGCCAAATCGGGATTGTAGGCAGCAAGCTCACGGTTGATGACTTCGTAATCGTTAGCAGGATCGCGGCCCGATGCCGACGACACGTCCACCAAATGAAGCAGCACCTTGGTCCGCTCGACGTGCCGCAGAAACCGATCGCCAAGTCCATGGCCCTCGTGCGCGCCTTCGATCAAACCGGGAATGTCGGCGATTACAAACGTATGAAAGTCGCGCGCGTCAACCACGCCTAAGTGCGGCTCAAGCGTCGTAAAAGGATAATCGGCAATCTTTGGCCGCGCGGCTGAAACCGTGGAGATGAAAGTCGATTTTCCGGCATTCGGAAATCCGACCAGGCCGACGTCGGCAAGCAACTTCAACTCAAGCTGTAACTCAAACTCTTCGCCCGGGCTTCCTTCCTGATGATAACGCGGTGCGCGATTAGTCGAGGTGGCAAAATGCGCGTTCCCAAACCCTCCGCGTCCCCCGCGTGCGGCCAGCCAGCGCTGCCCGTCTTCATCAAAATCAAATAACAATTCGTTCGTGCGCGGATCTAAGATTTGCGTTCCCAAGGGAACTCGGACAATCGCATCGTCGCCCTCTTTGCCGGAACGATTGCTGCCCTCTCCATGCAGGCCCCGACCGGCGATGTGCAGAGGGTTGTAACGCAGATGCAGCAAAGTATTCAGCGAAGCATCAGCAACAATCCAAACATCGCCGCCGCGCCCACCATCGCCGCCCGATGGCCCGCCACGAGGGACAAACTTCTCACGACGAAAGGCGGTCACGCCGTTGCCCCCGTGGCCTCCCTGGATTCGTATCTTGGTGCGATCAATGAACACGTCTGAAAATCTAAAATCTGAGATCTCAGACGATCGCAGATCTGAAATACTCTGAAATTTCAAATCTGAAATCTGAGATCTGAAAAAGCAAACAATCCAAAACTAAAAATGCGCGCCCCCGCTGGACTGACCTTCGGCGCGGGCGTCGCATTCAACTGAAAACTCGCTAACAACTTTGCTTTCTAGGAAACTCTCGATTCTCTCATCTCAGATCTTAGATACCTCGAACTTTGAGATCTCAGACCTGAGCAGCGGCCGTCTCCGGATACACGCTGATGAATTTTCCTGACCGACCTTTGTCCTCGAACTTAACAGTCCCATCGATCAAAGCAAACAAGGTATCGTCCTTGCCACGCCCAACATTCTTGCCGGGCTTCCATTTCGTGCCCCGCTGACGCGCGAGGATGTTACCGCCCAGCACCCGCTCGCCGCCGAATTTCTTGAGTCCGAGCCGCTGCGAATTCGAGTCCCGCCCGTTCCGTGATGAACCTACACCTTTTTTATGAGCCATAACGCATTTCCGATTGATGATTGCCGATTTCCGATTGTTTCAGTTCAAATCGGCAATTGGCAATCGACAATGGGCAATCCTTTCTATCCTATTGCTTCAATCTTCAGAGTCGTGTAACCCTGCCGATGTCCCTTGGTGCGCTTATAATGCTTGCGCCGCTTCTTTTTGAATACGACGATCTTGGGGGCTCGACCGTGATTCACAACCGTAGCCGTAACCTTGGTCCCATCAACCAGCGGATCGCCAAACCGCGTTTCCTTATCGTCCGCCGTGGCCAGCGCCTCGAGGTCGACCGAAGCCCCGACTTCCTGTTTCAGCAAGGGAACGCGAACGGTTGAACCCGGTTCCACCCGAAATTGCTTTCCGCCAGTTCTAATAATTGCAGATGACATTATCTTCCTACCTATCAGTCAGCGTCACTCACTACTAAAAAGTCAATCATTATAAATTCACGCAGAGCCTCCGGTCAAAGCGGCCGACGCAGTAAGGTTCTTTCGGCCATTTTTCGCCAGAAACTCTTCCATGAACCGGGTCGAGAAATTTCCGGCCTGAAAGTTTGGATCGTCCATTATTTTCAGATGAAGAGGAATCGTAGTTTGAATTCCTTCGATGACCATCGCATCCAACGCGCGTCGCATGCGGGCGATCGCCAGTTCACGAGTCCGAGCATGCACAATGACCTTCGCGATCAGTGAGTCGTAAAACGGAGGCACATGATAGTCGGGATAAACATAAGTATCTACGCGCACCCCGGGACCGCCCGGTAAGTTGAAAGTCGTGATGGTTCCAGGAGAGGGCGCAAAGGTCACCGGGTTCTCGGCATTGATACGACATTCAATGGCGTGGCCAACAATGATGACGTCATCCTGGGTAAAGCCCAATGGTTCCCCTTCCGCGGTGCGAATCTGGTTGCGCACAATGTCGGTGAGCGTCACCATCTCCGTGACCGGATGCTCGACCTGGATGCGCGTGTTCATTTCCATGAAATAGAAGCGATTCTCTTCGTCAAGCAAGAACTCAACAGTCCCCGCACTGGAATATCCAATCGATTTACAAGCGGCGACCGCTGTCTCTCCCATTTTCTGACGCAACTCCGGCGTCATCACCGGCGAGGGCGCCTCTTCCAACAGTTTCTGGTGCCGTCGTTGTATCGAACACTCCCGCTCCCCAAGGTAAACGCACTCGCCATTCTCATCCGCCACCACTTGAATCTCGATATGGCGCGGATGCTCGACGAATTTCTCGAGATAGACAGCGCCATTCTTGAATGCGGCCGCGGCTTCAGTCGAGGCGGTTTCCAGAGCATGCCCCAGCTCATTTTCCGACCGCACGACGCGCATGCCGCGGCCGCCGCCGCCCGCCGAAGCTTTAACGATCACCGGTAAACCAATCTCGCGCGCCAACTTGATCGCATCCGCTTCGGATTGCACTGCCTCCGGACTGCCCGGAAGAATCGGGACTCCCGCGGCTTGCATGGCGCGCCGGGCTTCAACTTTTTCTCCCATTAGCCGAATGACCTCTGAGCGAGGACCAATGAATTTGATGTTACAGGCTTCGCAAATCTCCGCGAAGTAAGCGGACTCAGCCAAAAAACCGTAACCGGGATGGATAGCGTCAACATTAAAAATCTCAGCGGCGCTAATGATCGCAGGAATGTTTAGATAGCTTTGGGCAGAGGGTGCGGGCCCGATACACGCAGACTCGTCCGCGAAACGCACGTGAAGCGAGTCGCGATCCACGTCGCTGTGCACGGCGACCGTGCCGATGCCCATCTCTTTGCAGGTCCAGATGATTCGGCAGGCAATCTCACCGCGATTGGCGATCAGGATTTTGCGGAAGCGCCGCGGACCGTTGTTCATAAGAGTTAGCCGTTAGCAGTGAGCAGTGAGCAGTGAGCAGCGTAAGACCCGAGCGTACTGCTCACCGCTCACTGCTTACTGCTAACTGGTCCGGATTCCGAAGAGGGGTTGACCGTATTCCACGGCTTGACCATTTTCGACGTAGATCTTCACGACCTCACCGCTGGTCTCAGCCTGAATCTCGTTCATCAATTTCATGGCCTCGATAATGCAAACCACGGTGTCGGATTCAACGTGGCTACCGATGCGAACAAAACTCTCTGCCGTTGGGGAGGCGGCACGATAGAAAGTACCAACAATGGGCGACGTAATGATATGCAGATCCTGATCTTCGGAAGCGGCCTCTTCTGCCAGGGCGCCCGGGTGCGTCGGCGGCGTGGCGTGAGCAGTTTGGACGGAGGCCGGCAATGCACCGGCGACGGGACTCTCGGTCACGCTGGGAATAGCTGCCGCAAGAGCCGAAGTTTCTTCGGCGTGCTTGCCGCGGGCAATCTTGACCCGAAATCCCTCGCGCTCAAGTTCGAAATTTGTTAACTCGTTTTCCGTGATGAGCCCGATCAATTCTCGCAGCTCATTCATGTTGATCGAAGCTTCCAGATATCGCGGAGAATTACGATGGCGGCGGCGACCCCGATCACGATCGCGGCGACCGCGATCCACACTCGGCGCCTCCGGTGACGCTTCAGCATTAGCCCGCTGATTGTCTTGATTGCTCATCGCTCTTTTGACGCCGATTGACATCTGGTCCCGGTGATACCCGATTCCGGCCGCCGGCGCCAGGTTAGTCTTTGCGCCGGTTAAAGCAAAGAGCCCCGATGCCGGCGCCAGCAGCCGACCAGGGCTCGTCTGTCAGCCTTTGATTATTCCTCGCTGCCGCTCTCTTCTTTCTTTTCTGCAGCAGCCTCTGTCGTTTTAGCTTCGGCCGCTTTCTTCTTCGTCGATCCTTTGGTCCGCTTGCGCGCGGCTTCACGGGCTTCCGTTTCGCGGAGGTTGTCGACGAGTTCGATAATCGCCAGTTCCGCGCCATCTCCGGCGCGTCTTCCCATTTTGATTATCCGCGTATATCCGCCGGGACGATCTTTAAATCGTTCGCCTAATTCGTCAAACAACCGGTGCACGGCCGCAACTCCTGCGGTCCGCGGCGGAGGTGTCTGCCCACGACGAGTCGCAGCGGCTCTACGAAAATTTCCCGCATGAAAGAACGCCGCGGCCTGGCGTCTGAGATGCAAAGCGCGAGCTTCCGATGCATCACCTTCCAAGCTGGCGGCGTGCCGCGATAGAGTGATCGCCCGCTCGACGAACGGGCGCAATTCCTTCGCCTTCGGCAGGGTGGTGACAATGCGCTCGTCGCGCGAATTAATCAGAGAAGTCGCCAGGTTGCGCAACATCGAGATGCGATGCTCCGTGGTTCGGCCCAGCTTTCGATGAGCTTTTAGATGGCGCATGATATTTTCGTGTTACTGAGTGGCGGCTTCGAACTCATCCTCATCGTCGTCGCCCAGGTCTACCTTGCCTTCGCCCGTACCCGGTATCGGATTACCCTGCTCGTCAAACTGCATTCCGAAGTCGAGACCCATGCCTTGTAAGATCTCCCGGATTTCACCCAGAGACTTTTTGCCAAAGTTCTTGGTAGCCAGCATCTCGCGCTCCGAGCGTTGCACTAGATCGCGAATGGACTTGATTCCGGCATTCTTCAGACAGTTGTAAGAACGCACTGAAAGCTCCAATTCATCGACTGAGCGGTCCAGTTGATCGTTACGCGGCAAAGGCGGACGTTCCTGTTGCTGATAGCTGTAATCTTCAGTGTCTTCTTCGAAATTAATGAAGATCGCCATGTGATCTTTGATCAGTTTCGCCGCCAGACCGATGGCGTCGTCCGGTTTGACTGAGCCGTCAGTCCAGACCTCGATGCTCAACTTGTCATATTCGGTGTTTTGTCCCAGGCGCGCCGCGTCGACGGTGTAGTTCACTTTCTTAACCGGCGTATGAACGGAATCGATGGGTATATAGCCAAGCGAGAGATCTTCGTCAAAGTTACGGTCAGCGGACACGTAGCCGCGGCCGCGCTTCAGCCGCATTTCGATGTTCAGCGAGCCGTCAGCGCTCAAGGTCGCGATGTGCAATGCGGGATCGAGCACTTCCACGTCAGCATCGCCCTCGATGTCGCCGGCCGTCACCTCACCAGGCCCGGTCTTGGAAATTCGCAGAGTCTTCGGCTCGTTGCCGTGGAGATTGAACGGCACTTGCTTCAAATTCAGTATTACGTCGGCCGCATCTTCCACCACGCCTCGGATTGACGAAAACTCATGTTCGACACCTTCGATCTTGACCGCAGTAATGGCTGCGCCTTCGATCGAAGAAAGCAATGCTCGGCGCAGGGAATTTCCCACGGTCGTCCCGAAGCCCCGCTCAAATGGCTGGGCCGAGAAGCGTCCGTAACGCTCAGTCAAAGTTTCCGTGTCAGCCGCCAAACGCCGCGGCATTTGAAATCCGGTCCAGAGATTATTTTGATCCATAACGTACCGTCAGAAAGTTTTGAGGAACAGTTGCGCCTGCCCCGCCGCGCCAAATCGATGTCGCGCGCTCGGGCGCGCCCAAATTACTTGCTATAGAGCTCTACTATCAATTGCTCGTTAATCGAGCGGTCAATGTCTTCGCGAGTCGGCAGTCCCGTAATCACAGCGCTCATTTCCGCTCCGGCCGCCGAGATCCATGATGGCCGCCCGCGACCGGCAGCAGTTTGCCACGCGCCTTCTACATGGGGGTTCTTACGACTCCCTTCCTTCACGGTGATTACATCCTGGGGTCTTACTTGATACGAAGGAATATCAACTTTGCGTTCGTTAACCAGCATATGTCCGTGATTGACAAGCTGTCGCGCCTGGCGACGAGAAGTCGAAAAGCCCGCCCGATAGACAACATTGTCCAACCGTCGCTCGAGCAGGAACAAAAGGTTTTCGCCCGTGATCCCCTTTTGGCGCGCGGCCTTTTCGAAGTAATTTCGGAACTGTCCCTCGAGAATAAAGTAAATTCGTTTGACCTTCTGCTTTTGGCGAAGCTGCAGGCCATAACCGGCGAGCGCCTTTCCGCGACGCATTGAATTGCCGTGCTGTCCCGGCGGCTGAGTGCCGCGCTTTTCAATCGGACAGGAAGGTTTGTAGCAACGGTCTCCCTTGAGGAAAAGTTTTGCACCTTCGCGGCGGCACAGACGGCACACCGCGTCTCTATACCTAGCCAATCGTTTCTGCCTCCAGTCTAAAAACTACCAGACGGAAAAGTTTACAGGCCTGGTCTTGGTCTTTGAGATCCTATATTCAATCTGAGATCTCAAAAATCAAAAGCCGCAGCCCTTCGTCCTTTAGGTCAATGTCATTGTCAATTTCCAGTTTCCTTTTGCCCAATCGAAACCGACCTCGCAAACAGAATCGGCAATTGGCAATCGGCAATTGGCAATGTTCTAAACCCTGCGCCGTTTCGGCGGCCGGCATCCATTGTGCGGAATTGGCGTCGCGTCACGGATCGCGCCCACGCGAATGCCGGCATTATTGATCGCGCGAATGGCCGACTCGCGACCACCGCCCGGGCCTTTCACGCGGACTTCGCATTGCTGCATCCCGGCTTCCATCGCCTTGCGCGCGGCCTCGTAAGCGGCCTGCTGCGCGGCGAAGGGCGTCCCTTTGCGTGAGCCGCGAAAACCACGCGCGCCCGAGGATGATTGCGCGATCAGATTTCCTTCCAAATCCGTGATCGAGATCAGCGTGTTATTAAACGAGGCCGCGATGTAAACAATCCCAATGGGAATGTGCTTCTTTTCTTTCTTGCGAAAGACCTTCTTCTTTCCGGACGCTGTTGCTTTAGCCATGATTGATTTTTGAAATCTCAGATCTCAAATCTCAGATCTCAAATTTGAAATTTGAAATTTTGAGATTCAAGATTATTTCTTACCCGGCGCCTTCTTCTTCGCGATGGTCGCGCGTCGTGGTCCCTTGCGCGTGCGCGCGTTGGTGTGTGTGCGCTGGCCCCGGACGGGCAATCCACGTCGATGTCGCAAGCCACGATACGCGCCAATGTCCATCAAACGCTTGATGTCCATCTGGATGCGCTTGCGAAGATCGCCTTCGATTTCACCCTGCTCCTCGATCACCGCGCGTATACGGCCCAACTCCTCTTCGCTGAGATCTCTGATCCTCGAGTCGACACTCACCTGGGCCTGGCCCAGAATTGAAGCCGCACGCGATCTACCGATGCCATAAATATAAGTCAGACCGATCTCAGCCCTCTTATTGGGCGGAAGGTCCACACCTGCAACACGAGCCATATCTTAATTTCGGATTGCGGATTTCGGATTGCCGATTGAAAACACTAACCTTTCAAATCCAAATCGAATTCTGCCTTCCGTATTCACTCCTATTTTTGTCTTTGCTTATGCTTCGGGTTCGTGCAGATCACTCGCACCACACCCTTGCGGTGAATCACCTTGCACTTGTCACAAATCTTTCTGACGGACGCGCGCACTTTCATTTCGACCCCAGTTCTATTTATAACGGTAGGTTATGCGCCCACGATTCAAATCGTAAGGAGATAACTCAACCAAAACTCGATCGCCGGGAAGAATTCTGATGAAGTGCTTGCGCATTTTCCCGGAGATATGCGCGAGCACCTGATGCTTGCTCTCCTCAAGCTCGACTCGAAACATTGCATTGGGCAGTGTTTCGAGGACTTTGGCCATGACTTCTATCGCCTCTTCCTTCGCCATACAGCCACAGAGCGTAATGACCCTTTACTGGCAAACTTCGGATAGTAACACGCGACTCACGCAATTGCCAAGCCGCGCAAAGTTCAATACCCGCTCGCCACCATTTCGGTTACCAGCGGCGCTCCCCTTTCGATCAGCGTCAGAATCTCCGGACCCTCTTCGGTGACCGCGACCGTGTGCTCGACGTGAGCGCTCGGTTGGCCATCCACGGTGACAACCGTCCAGCCGTCTGGCAAGGTCTTCGTGTGCTGCGACCCGAGGTTTATCATCGGTTCTATCGCAAAAACATACCCTTTTTTGATTTTCGGCCCTTTACCCGGCTTCCCGTAGTTTGGAATCTGCGGATCCTCGTGCATGCGGCGGCCAATGCCGTGACCGACATATTCGCGCACTATGGAATATCCGTGTGCTTCAGCATACGATTGGATCGCCCACCCTATATCACCTACATGGTTGCCGACCCGACATTGTGCGATCGCCAGTTCCAGACACTCTTCGGCGACGCGAATTAGCTTTAATCGCTCTTCGCTCACTGTCCCAACGGGAATTGTAGTGGCAGTGTCGCCAACAAACCCGTCTAATGTGACACCCACGTCAATCGAGAAAATGTCGCCTTCCTGTAGCTCATAGGTCGAAGGGAAGCCGTGTACCACTTGCTCGTTGACCGATGCGCAAATCGAAAAAGGAAATCCGTTATAACCTTTGAAGGTCGGGTAGGCGCCGGCGTCGCGAATCATCCGATCGGCCGCGTCGTTGACCTCGAGCGTCGTCATGCCCGGCTCGACCAGATTGCGAAGCTCGAGCAATACTTGTCCCACGAGCTGCCCCGCGGCCCGCATTTTTCCGATCTCTTTTTGCGATTTACCAATAATCATTAACTGGCATTCACAATCCGCTCAACATCGCGGTAGATTTCATCCGGCGAGCGCGTCCCGTCGACTCGATGCAAACGTCCGGTGCGCTGATAATAATCAAGCAAAGGCTCGGTCTCCCGATTGTAAGTTTCCAATCTGACCTGAACCTTTTCCGGCGTGTCATCCACGCGCTGAATCAACCGCGCGTCGGGATGTCGGTCACAGCTATTCTTCAGTTTTGGAGGTTTGAAATAGATATTGTAAATCTCTCCGCAGATCGGACAACTGAGACGGCCGGCTATCCGCTTTTCCAAAATCCCGAAGGGGACATCAATAAAGATGGCGCGTACTCTTTCGTCTTGCGTGGCAGCCAAATCCTCGAGCATCTCCGCCTGCGCAATCGTGCGGGGAAAACCGTCGAGCACGTAACCGTTCTGGCAGTCTGGTTGGCTCGTTCGTTCCCGCACGACGCGGCCTACAAGATCGTCGGATGCCAGTTTGCCCGCGGCTTGCACTTCTTGAATTTCCTTTGCCAGCTCATCGTTCTGCTGCGCTCGCGCCCGCAAGATGTCGCCGGTGGAAATCTGCGGCAAATGCAGCCGCTCTTGCAGCAAGCGCGCCTGCGTGCCCTTGCCGGCACCCGGCGCGCCCATCAGAACGATGATCTTGGACATGAGATCTCTGATCTTAGATTTGAGATCTTTAACACTCTAGTAAGGAGCTTCTTTTCTAACCCTGACCTGGATTAAGCGGCTCTACTATTTTCCCTACAAACATTTCTGGCAGCCTTGCTTTGCACCGGGCATGGATCTCAGATCTGAAATCGAAGATCTGAAACTTGCTAAGCTCGCCGTCCGCGCAACCTTCCACCGCTACCGAGGAACCCTTCGTAGTTGCGCATCACCAATTGCGCTTCGATCTGGGCCACGGTATCCATTGCTACGCCCACCAGAATCAATAGGCTGGTGCCGCCAAAATAAAAGTTATAGCCCATCCCGGTCGGAATCCATGACAAGCCGGGCGTGGTACTCACAAACGCATCCAGCCAGGTTCCAATAAGCGGCAGCTGCGCGACCTTGAAACCGCTCAACATGAACTGCGGGAAGAAAGCCACCATCGCCAGGTAAATCGCGCCCACAGTCGTCAGCCTCGTAAGGATCGTATTCAGATATTCAGCCGTAGCCCGGCCCGGGCGAATCCCCGGCATGAACCCGCCGTGCTTGCGCAAATTATCCGACACCTCTTCGACGTTGAAAACGATCGAGACATAAAAAAACGTGAAGAAGACAATCAAAGTGAGAAAGATCAGCTCGTAGTAAGGATCGCCGGCATGGAACACCTGCGAAAAGAAAGTAAATGTCTTGCCGTACCAATTATTCGGGTTCGGTGGTGGAAACGCCGAGAATAAGCTCTGCGGCATCGACAAAACGGATGAGGCGAAGATGACGGGAATGACGCCGCCCATGTTCAGCTTCAGCGGCATCGTCGTCTGCTGGCCGCCCACAAGTTGTCGACCCACATGTCGCTTAGCATAGCTCACCGGAATCTTGCGCCGGGCTGCTTCCACAAAAACGATAAAGGCAATAATCGCTACCAGCGCCAGCACCATCGCGACCACTCCCAGAGTCGTGAGCACGTCCCGTTTGGCAACGCGATCCATCACCTGCGTGACTCCGCGCGGCAATCCGATCACGATGCCGGCAAAGATAAGCAGCGAAATTCCATTGCCCACGCCGCGCTCCGTGATTTGCTCACCGAGCCACATCACGAAGATCGTGCCGGTTGTCAAAGTCAACACCGTCGTCAGGAAAAAGCCCAAGCCCCCCGGTTCGCCAAAGCGAGGTCCGACCTGATTAACTTGCAGCCAGTGCGCCACAAACGAAGTCTGCAGACAGGCGAGGCCAACAGTCAGATATCGCGTCCACTGATTGATCTTCTGACGACCCATCTCGCCTTCTTCCTGCAGCTTCTTTAACTGCGGCGAGACCACGGTCATCAATTGCAGGATGATCGATGAGGTGATGTAAGGCGTGACGCCCAGCGCAAAGACCGAAATTACCCGAAAGTTTCCACCCGAGAATAGATCCAAAACTCCCAGCAGAGTACCGCTAACATTCCCCCAGACCTGCTTGAGTCGCTCCGTATTGATTCCGGGCGCGGAAACATGCGCTCCCAGACGATAAATGGCCAAGATGCCCAAGGTGAAAAGGATCCGCCGTCGCAGATCCGGCACCTGAAACATATTGCGTACGGCCGCTAGGAATTTTTCCATGATTATTCGATTACGGTTACTGCTCCACCAGCCTTTTCAATCTTCTCGCGCGCGCTCTTGGTGAATCGGTGCGCTGAAACCTTCAGCGCCTTGGAGACTTCGCCATTTCCCAGCACCACGATATCGTGCTTGGCTTTTTTGATCAGGCCCCGATTGTGCAGAAGCTGCGGCGTCACCTCGTCATTCTCGCTGAAGCTTTTGTCCAGCGCCTCCAGACTAATTTCGATCCACTGCTTCTTGAAAATGTTGGTAAAGCCGCGCTTCGGGAGACGCCGGTGTAGCGGCATTTGGCCGCCCTCGAAACCAGTCTTGGACGAGTAACCCGAACGAGACTTCTGGCCCTTCTCGCCGCGCCCGGAAGTCTTTCCAAGTCCGGTCCCAGGCCCGCGTCCGACGCGTTTCTTCTTATGCGTCGAACCTTTTGCGGGATGAAGATTGTTAAGTGATAAAGTCATTAGCTCATTGGTACTTGGTCTTTGGTTTTGGGTCTTGGGTCTTTGATTGAAGACCTTTCAAAGACCAAAGGCCTAAGACCCAAGACCAGTTATTCGATAATCCTCAACAGATGGGGCACCTTAGCCACCGCCCCGCGCATCGACGGCGTGTCAGGCCGCTCGACAATTTGATTCAGCTTGCGCAAACCCAAACTGCGGACGACCTCCTTCTGATTAGTCGAACACGCAATCGTGCTGCGGTAATATTGAATCCGAATCTTCAACGCGGCGGCATCTTTATCAATCTTTTTCTTCGCAGCCATACGACTAAAGTTCCTCAACCTGTTTCCCACGCAAGCGCGCCACTTCAAAAGGATCTTTCATTTTGAGCAAACCATCGAACGTGGCGCGCACGACGTTGTGCGGGTTGGTCGATCCCAAAACTTTGGTACGGACATCATGGACCCCTGCGGCTTGCATCACTGCCCGCACGGCGCCACCGGCAATCACCCCGGTTCCAGCCGACGCAGGTTTCATCAGGACCCGACCGGCCCCAAACTTTCCGATCAATTGATGCGGCAAAGTGTTTTCAATCAGCGGCACGCGAATCAGATTCTTCTTCGCCGCTTCCACGCCTTTCTTGATCGCCAGCGGAACTTCGCGCGCTTTGCCGGTGCCAAAGCCAACATGGCCCGATTCATCGCCCACCACAACCAGCGCCGCGAACGACAAGTTCTTTCCGCCTTTCACGACCTTGGTGACGCGATTAATCGAAATGACCTGATCCTTCAGATCGAGTCCCTGCGCCAATATTCTTTGTTTCGGTTGTCTCATTTACTCTTCTTTCGCTTTAGCTCAACAGAATCCTTCATTTCGGCCCTCTTTGGTTTGGGACTGGCTTGGCCGGCGTTGGCTTCTTTCGGGGCCGCCTCTTTCTTGGTCTTTGCCTTCGGAGACTTCTGCTTGCCGCCTGGCTTAGCAGTTTCGGTTGGTGCGGGCTCTTCCGCTTCGGCCGCTGCCGCCTCAACTACTTCATTTTTGTTAAGTCCAGCCGCGCGGGCCGCATCGGTCAAAGCCTTCACGCGTCCGTGATAGAGATAGCCACCGCGATCAAAAACCACGCTGCTGATGCCCGCGGCCAACGCGCGCTCGGCGATCGTCTGTCCGATCTTTTTCGCAGCTTCGATATTGCCGCCGGCCTTTACGCCCAAAGTTTTTTCGGTCGTCGAAGCTGACGCCATCGTCTGCGCCTTCTCATCGTCGATGAGCTGCGCGTAGATGTGATTCAAGCTGCGATAGACCGCCAACCGTGGCCGCTCTGTCGTGCCGCGAACTTTCCGACGAATGCGCCGATGAACCGCGCTTCGTACCTCTGCTCTGTTTCTGCTTGCCATCTTAACTCATTGCCAATTGCCAATTTCCGATTGCCGATTTCGACGAACGCTTTAAACGCCAATCGGAAATCGGAAATCAAAAATCGGAAATGTTATTTCCCGGTCTTCCCCGGTTTCAGTTTCAACTGCACATCGGCATAACGGACGCCCTTGCCTTTGTAGGCGTCGGGCTTTCGCAACTTGTGCATCTCTGCGCACACCTGGCCAAGTTTCTGTTTGTCGATGCCGGAGACCGTCAAAGTAGTCTGATATTGCTGAATATTTCCTTTGGTCGTCAGGCGTTCGGCTTTGGCTTCGATGCCTTCAGGTAACTGAAACTCAATTGGATGCGAGTAACCAAGGGCGAAAACCACCTTACGTCCTTGCACGTCGGCCTTGTAACCTACGCCGACGACATCCATCTGTTTCGAAAAGCCTTCGGTCACGCCTTGAATCGCGTTGTTGGCCAAGGCCCGCGCCAGACCATGCAGCGCGGCCTGTTCTTGCGAAGATCGCTCAGCAGTCAAATCTTCGCCTTCAACTTTGAAAGAAATCCCCTCGGGAATTGGAGTCTTGAGCACGCCTTTCGCGCCCTTCACTTCCAGTTCGCGATCATGAACCGCAACCGTGACGCCCTTGGGAATCTTGATCGGTTTTTTACCAATTCGAGACATAATTCATTTCCGATTTCCGATTTCCGATTTTCAATTGCCGATTGAAAAGACACCAATCACAAATCGGCAATTGGCAATCGGCAATGCTAATAGACTTCCGCCAACAATTCTCCACCCACATTTTCCCGTCGCGCGGTCTTGCCACTCATCAAACCGCGCGAAGTCGAAACGATATTGACCCCATATCCGCCCAGCACCCGCGGAATCTGATGCGAGCCGACATACACGCGTCTTCCTGGCCGCGACACGCGCTGCAAGTGCGTAATCGACGAAGTGCCGCGCGAGTCATAACGCAGAAAGATGCGGACAATTTTTTTCACGCCTTCGCCCTTGACGACGAAGTTATTAATGTAGCCTTCCTCTTTGAGGATGCGCGCGATTTCAAGCTTCAATTTCGACGCCGGAATATCGACGCGCGAGTGTTTGGCCTCAACCGCGTTGCGGATTCGCGCCAACATGTCGGCAATAGGATCAGTCATTCGTTAACTCCATTTTCGATTGCCAATTGCCGATTGCCGATTTAGAACGCCAATGGGAAATCGGCAATCGGAAATTGGCAATGCTCTCACCAGCTCGATTTCACAACGCCGGGAATTTGTCCCGCCAGCGCCAACTCGCGAAAGCAAATTCGGCACAGATTAAACTTGCGCAGATAGCCGCGCGGACGGCCACAGCGGCGGCAACGAGTGTAGGCGCGTGATGAAAATTTCGGCTTGCGATTCGCTTTCGCGATTAATGATTTCTTTGCCATAAAAGTCCAGATATCAGAGGTCGGAGATCAGATGTCGGATTTGAACCGCCGGAGCGTTTGACCTCTGATCTCCGACCTCTGATCTCTGCTTCATTGCCTAAAAGGCATCCCCAATCCTTTCAGCAGCGCGCGCGCCTGGTCGTCGTCGCGCGCCGTAGTCACGATCGAAATATTCATCCCGCGCAGCTTGTCGACTTTGTTGAAATCGATCTCCGGAAAGATTAACTGCTCGCGAATCCCAATCGTGTAATTGCCGCGCCCGTCGAACGCCTTGGGCGACACGCCTCGAAAGTCTCTTACGCGCGGCAGTGCAACCGATACTAAGCGGTCCAGAAACTCATACATCTGTTCGCCACGCAGCGTTACCATGACTCCGATCGGCATGCCCTGTCGCAACTTGAAACTGGCGATCGATTTCTTCGCCCTGGTAATCACCGGTTTCTGTCCCGCAATCGCCTTCAGCTCTTCCGTGGCCGTATCCAAAACTTTCGCATTGGCGATGGCCTCGCCCATCCCCATGTTGATTACAATCTTCTCGAGGCGCGGCACGGCCATGGGATTCTTGATCGCAAACTCCTTGGCGATCGCCGGGGCGATCTCTTTCTGATAACGCTCTTTTAGTCTGGCTGTCATTTCACAAAGAATATAAGCTTATACGACCTATACGGCCTATGATCTACTTCTCCAAAGTATGCCCGCTGGCGGCCGCCACGCGACTTTTGGCTCCGTCACCTTCAATCTGATAACGCACTCGCGTAGCCTTTCCCGACTGTGGATCGATTATCTGCACATTCGAAATGTCAATCCAGGCCTCCTTGTCGATAATTCCACCGCCGCGATTGCCGGCAGGTTTCTGGTGTCGTTTGATTACGCCTGCACCTTCGACCTTCACTTTGCCACGTCCCGGAGCGACGCCCAGCACCCGCCCACGCTTGCCCTTGTCCCGGCCGGCGATAACGATGACTTGATCGTTCTTCCTAATCTTGGCTCGTTTTCTTCCCTGCAACTCTTTCACCTCTAATGAAGTGAGTTTCTAATCCCGCTTCTTCAAATGACCTCTGGCGCCAGCGAAACGATCTTCATGAAATTCTTGTCGCGCAGTTCGCGAGCGACCGGTCCAAAAACACGCGTGCCGATGGGCGTCCCGTCTTCTTTGATCAGCACCGCCGCGTTTTGATCGAATCGGATATAAGTGCCGTCTTTCCGCCGCACCTCTTTGCGCGTGCGTACGATTACCGCGTCCTGTACCGTTCCCTTTTTGACCGCGCCGTCGGGCGTCGCCTCTTTCACGGTGACCTTGATGCGATCACCCAGGCTGGCAATTGCGCCCGTCGAGCCGCCGATGCCCATAATCATCTCGACCCGTCGCGCTCCCGAATTGTCAGCGACCTCCAGAGAGGTCTGCATTTGAATCATGATTCAATTTCCGATTGCCAATTGCCGATTTCCAATTGGCTCCCGATTCGACTCAACCGAACCCATTGCCACTCGGATACCGATTCAAATCGGCAATCGCAAATTGGCAATCGGCAATGCTCTACTTCGCTGCCTTCTGCACAATTTCCACTACGCGCCAGCGCTTCTTTGCCGACAGCGGTCGCGTTTCAACGATGCGCACGCGGTCGCCTGTGGTCGCGCCCAGATCGTCGTGGGCCATGAACCTCGATGTGCGCCGCACGTAGCGCCGATACTTAGGATGAAGCACCAGGCGGTCGACTCGGACCACAACGGTCTTCTGCATCTTGTCGGACGACACAGTGCCGACCTTCTGGACCCGATGACCGCGGCCCTTCGTAATTGGCGATGCATCACTGGTCGCTTCCGCCTCTGTGGTCGAAGAAACCGATTCGGTAGTGCTGACGCCTTCGACTGCCGGGGTCTCATCAGGGACCGGCGTAGTGGCCGCAGCCTCTTCGACTGGAGCCATCAATGACTCCTCGACGGGCGCCTGCGACTCTGGCGTCGCCGCGACAGCTTCTTCTTTCTTTTTCCTTCTAAACATTTGTTACTCGTATCTTCTCAGTCACCTTTACTTGCTGGCCTGAATCTCTCGCTCACGAACCAGGGTCCGAATGCGCGCCAGAGATTTCTTCTCCCGTCGCATCTTCTTGATGGCATCGACTTCGCCCAGCGCCAGCTTGAAATTCAAGCGAAACAACGACTCTTTCAAGCGCGCCGCTTCGATATGCAGATCGTCGTCCGGCAGGTCCCGATACTTGTCAACCTCTTCCCGTCTCTTCATGGCTCGCTTCGCTCAGGTTTCAAGTTTCAGGTTCCAAGTTTCAAGTTGTCGTTTAACTTGAAACCTGAAACTTGAAACTTGAAACTCATATCGCGCCTCCCTCCTGCTCGGCGCGGGTCACGAACTTCGTCCTAATTGGCAGCTTTTGCGCCGCCAGCTTCATCGCGTCACGCGCGGTCTTTTCGTCGACGCCTTCAATCTCATAAAGAATCCGGCCCGGCTTTACTACCGCCACCCAATATTCGGGCGCGCCTTTTCCTTTTCCCATGCGCGTCTCCGCCGGCTTTTTCGTCACCGGCTTGTCGGGAAACATGCGAATCCAGATTTTGCCGCCGCGCTTGATGTGACGAGTCATCGCGATGCGCGCTGCCTCGATCTGGCGGTCCGTAATCCAGGCCGGCTCGAGGCTCTTCAATCCATACTCACCGAAGCTGATGGCGCTGCCGCGACTGGCGGCGCCCTTCATGCGTCCGCGCATTTGCTTGCGGTGCTTAACTTTTTTCGGCATCAACATGGTGATTCTTCCCGCGTTCAGAGTTCCTCAAGCTTTAAAACCACCCTCTTAAAGGTTGAACTCTGAACTTATCTCTCCGGCCTTTCAGGTCTCTCACGACGGGCACGCGCCGGACGCGCACGGCCCTCACGTCCACCTGGCCTCGTATCGTTAATCGGATCGGTTCCAGTTCCTCGGGCCATTGCCGCGTTCGCATCCAGGATCTGCCCGCGATAGATCCAAACCTTTACCCCAATTACGCCGAACGTTGTGTTCGCTTCGGCGAAGCCATAATCAACATCCGAGCGCAAGGTGTGGAGCGGTAACTGGCCTTGCAAGTGCCACTCGCTGCGGGCGATCTCGGCCCCATTGAGCCGACCGCTGACTTTCACCTTGATGCCCTGCGCGCCAAATCGCAAAGACTCTTCCACCGCTTTTCTCATCGCCCGGCGAAACGCAATTCGCTTCTCGAGCTGCGCCGCAATCTTCTCAGCCTGCAACTGCGCGTTTAGCTCCGGCTTATGAATCTCCTGAATCGAAACCAGCACTTCGCGGCCAGTGCGCGAAGAGATGTCGCCCTTCAGCTTATCGATCTCGGCGCCTTTGCGACCGATGATGATGCCCGGCCGCGACGTGTAGATGATGATCTTCAGACGATTGGCGGCCCGCTCGATGTCTACGTGCGACACGCCTGCGCCCGTGAAGCGCTGCTTCAGTTCGCGCTTCAGCTTCAGATCCTCGATCAGGAAATCGCCGAACTGCCGCTTCGCAAACCAATGCGAATGCCAGTCCTTGTTATAGCCGAGGCGAAAACCGTAGGGATGAACTTTTTGGCCCACTATCTACTCCGATCTGAAATCTGACATCTGGAATCTGGAATCTGGAATCTGGAATCTGGAATCTCCAAACTGAAATTCAGTCTTCGTCACTACTTTTCCGTTTTTTTCTTTCGCCGCAAAGCCGCGCCGAGTTTCGCTGCCGCCTTACTTGCCTTCTTCTGAGGCTTGTTTTCACCGGCAGTTTTGCCTGCTGTATCCGTTGCCTCAACCTTCGCGGCCTTCTTCGCTCGCGGTGCGGCGGCGGCGCCACCACGCTTTGCACGTTTGCTCACTGCCGGTTTGGTGGCTCCGGCCTTACCGTCCGCCTTGCCTACGCCCTCCTGGCTTTCGCTGGAAAGCAAAATCGTCACGTGACAGAAATGTCTTTGCTCGCGATACGCACGGCCCTGGGGCGCGGGACGCACGCGACGACGATGCTTCGTTGGCCCCCGATCGACGTACGCGGCCTTCAACCAAAGCTCGTCGGGATCGACTGAAACATTCGCTTTCTCCGCCGCTTCGTTCGCATTCGCGATTGCTGACTTGACGCACTTTTCAATTCCCAACGCGGCGCGTTTGTTTGAATAGCGCAGGATGGCCAACGCCTGGTTCACGTTCTTGCCCCTGATCATATCGATGACCAGACGAGCTTTTTGCGCCGAACCGCGTAGATATTTTGCGCTTGCTCTTGCTTCCATAAGTTAGTGAATGGTGAATGGTAAATCGTAAATGGAAAGACGCTTCTGCTCAACTACATGCCATCGAACAAAATCCATTCACCATTTACCATTCACGATTTACCGCTCCTCTTACGCCGCCGGCGCCGCCGGCGCTGGGCCAGCTACCTTCGCCGTCTTTTCAGTTTTCTCGGCCTTGGTTCCAGAATGGCCTTTGAACATTCGCGTCGGCGAAAACTCACCCAGTTTGTGTCCGACCATGTTCTCCGTAACGTAGATCGGAATATGCCGCTTGCCGTTATGCACGCCAAACGTCAATCCCACCATGTCCGGTGTAATAGTCGAACGTCGCGACCACGTGCGAATCACCTGCGGCCGCTGCGAGCCGGCGCGAATGCGCTCGACTGTCTTCCGAATACCTTTGTCCACCCAGGGACCTTTTTTAACTGAACGTGGCATAGGCTCATTTCCGATTGTAGATTGCGGATTGCCGATTTAAGAACTCGTCGTTGCCTCGAAGCCAATCGGCAATTGGAAATCAAAAATCGACAATCATTTGACTCTCCGATCTCTCACAATCATCTTCTTCGTACGCTTGTTTCGGCGCGTCTTGTATCCGCGCGTCGGCTGTCCCCATGGCGTCACCGGATTGCGACCGCCGGAAGTTTTGCCTTCGCCGCCGCCGTGTGGATGGTCCACCGGATTCATCGCTACGCCGCGAACGTGCGGCCTGATTCCCCGCCAGCGCGTGCGTCCCGCTTTACCCAACGAAATGTTTTCATGTTCGACGTTGCCGACCTGGCCCACAGTCGCGCGGCATTCAACCGGAACGCGCCGCACTTCGCCCGAAGGCATGCGCAACTGAGCGTAATCGCCTTCCTTCGCCAACAACTGCGCAAACGATCCGGCCGCCCGCGCCATCTGTCCGCCTTTGCCTGGTCGCAGCTCGATGTTGTGAATCTGCGTGCCCAGCGGAATGTTTCGAATCGGCAAAGTATTTCCGGGCAGAATGTCGGCATCTTCTCCGCTCGCGATCATCCGCCCGACTTCCAGGCCCACCGGAGCGATGATGTAACGCTTCTCGCCATCCAGATACGTAATTAGCGCAATGTTTGACGAGCGATTAGGGTCGTACTCGATCTGGCTAACCCGTCCGGGCACGCCATCCTTGTTACGCTTGAAATCGATCACGCGATAGAAACGCTTGTGACCACCGCCGCGTCGTCGCACCGTGATGCGCCCATCGTTGTTGCGCCCCGAGATTCTTACTTTCGGCTCCAGCAGAGACTTTTCCGGTACGGCGCCCGGTGTCAACTCGTCGCGCGTCAGAAAAGTCTGATAGCGACGAGCCGGCGATGTCGGTGTTAATTTCTTTATTCCCATAACGTCATTTCCGATTTTTGATTTCCGATTTCCGATTTAAGAAGGCCATGTCACTCGCAGCCAATCAAAAATCGGCAATTGGCAATCGGCAATGCCTAGATCGCTTCCCCGTAATCCACCGGTTTCTCGCCCTGCTTGAGCGTCACGAACGCTTTTTTCCAGGACGGCTTGCGCCCTTCGTGTCGTCCGCGCCGCGCCATCTTGCCCAGATATTGAGCGGTCCGCACTGAATCAACCTTCACCTGAAAGATCGACTCCACCGCATTCTTGATCTCGGGCTTGGTCGCTCGGCGATCCACGCGAAACGTCAGCAACTGCCGCCGATCCTGCGTCTCTTCTTTCGCCACCAGCGCCTTCTCGGTAATCACCGGAGACTTGATTACGTCCCAAACAGTTCGCATGGTCTGATATGAGATCTCAGATCTGAAATTTGAAATCTCAGATCTCAAATTTGAGATCTAAAAAGCAGCTCCCCTTCTTCTCGGCGATGGCCGCGGCTTGGTCGGCCCACCCAGAACCTCGCCTGGCCGATAACGCTCTTCGTCGTCCTTGGCCCGCGGCTTCAGAATATCGGTTAATTCGCTCACGGTCCTGGGCGTCAGCACCACCTTCTGATGATTCACCAAATCGTAGATGTTTACGCCATAGCTGTTGACCACTTTCGTAGTCTGTACATTCCGCGACGCCAGCATCAGATTGGTATTCTTCAAAGAATCCACAATCAGCGTCTTCCCGCTCAGCTTCAAAGTACCGAGAGTGTTGATGAATTCTCTGGTCTTCGGGTGCTCGAGCCTCCAATCGTTAACGATAATCAAATTTCCTTCGCGCAGGCGCTCGGAAATCGCCGCGCACATCGCCCGCTTCCTCATCTTCTTGGGCAAGTTGTACGACCAGTCTCGTGGCTGTGGCCCATGGACGTTCCCGCCGCCTTTCCAGAGGGGCGAACGCAAGCTGGCAATTCGCGCTCGGCCCGTGCCTTTCTGGCGCCAAAGCTTTCGGCCTGCGCCTTCGACATCGCCGCGCGTTTTTGTCGCCGATGTGCCGGCGCGCCGGTTAGCCAGGAAACTGCGCACGGCTTCATGAATCAGTGGCTCGTTGAGGGGGACGCCGAACACCGCGTCCGCCAACTCGACCTCGCCAACTTCTTGACTGGTCAAATCCAGAATTTTGGCTGTTGGCATATCTGAACCTCCGTTTAAGAAAACAAACCGCCGTCTGTGCTACTAACTATTTCTTCCTTTGCCTTGCCGCTTTCTTAACCACTACGACGCTGCCGTTAGCTCCAGGCACTGCGCCGCGAATCATCAACAGGTTATTCTCAGCATCGACGCGAGCAACCGTCAGTTGCTTGATCGTCACGCGCACGTCGCCCATATGGCCCGAGGAGCGCATTCCCTTAACTACGCGCGACGGATATGCCGAAGCTCCAATCGATCCGGGAGCGCGCACATTCATCGAGCCGTGCGTCTCCGGGCCACGATTGAAATTATGACGTTTTATCGTGCCCGCGAAACCTCGCCCTTTAGATTTGCCGACTACATCGACGATGTCGCCATCCGAAAATTGATCGACCAGAATCTTGTCGCCAACGTTCGTGCTGTCATCGGACGTGTCCAGACGAAACTCTTTCAGCACTCGCGTGGGAGGAATTCCGCCGCCCGTTTTCTCAAAGTGCCCGCGCATCGGCTTGTTGACATTCTTCAGCTTGATGGGCCGGTCTTCAACCAATCCAACCTGCACCGCGTCGTAACCATCCTTGCCGCCCGCGGATTTTTTCTGCACCACCACGCACGGGCCTGCTTTAATGACAGTCACGGGCATGACTGTGCCATCGGGCGCAAACAACTGCGTCATGCCAACTTTCTTGCCGATGATTCCGTTAATCATTGTCGATTGCCAATTGTCAATTGCCGATTTGAAGATTGCCACCTGACTGCCAATCGGAAATTGGCAATCGGAAATCGGCAATGCCTTCACTGTCTTCCAAAAGCTTTGATCTCTACATCCACACCCGCGGGCAAGTCGAGCTTCATCAGCGCATCGACCGTCTGTGGTGTCGGATCG
This sequence comes from Acidobacteriota bacterium, assembly GCA_003222845.1. Lineage (GTDB taxonomy): Bacteria > Acidobacteriota > Blastocatellia > Pyrinomonadales > Pyrinomonadaceae > UBA11740. The sequence continues at coordinate 26,381 of QHXG01000233.1, forward strand.
AGAATGTCCATCAGACGCTTGTGCGTCCTGATCTCAAACTGTTCGCGCGATTTCTTATCGACGTGCGGCGAGCGCAAGACGGTCCACTTGTTCTTGACCGTCGGCAACGGAATCGGCCCGGCGACGCGCGCGCCGGTGCGCTTCGCCGTGTCAACGATCTCTGTCGTAGACTGGTCGAGGACTCGGTGATCGTAGGCTTTGAGCCTGATTCTGATTTTTTCGTTCAGCATCGGTTCATTTCCGATTTCCGATTGCCAATTTCCAATTTTTATGTGCGATCAGTCACCTTGTCTTTCCAATCGGCAATCGGTAATTGGAAATCGGCAATGATGCTATTCGACCACCTCTGAAACCGTACCGGCGCCCACTGTTCGGCCACCTTCGCGAATCGCGAACCGCAAACCCTTCTCCATTGCAA
>QHXG01000404.1 GCA_003222845.1 Acidobacteriota bacterium
CAACGTAAGACTGAACCAGTTGGTGGCAGGATTCTGCGGCCCGCATCGCGCTTGAGTCAAGATAAAACATCCTTCTGTCAAGAGTTTGACCGTAAAACTCCCTCTCCCTTTGGGAGAGGGTTGGGGTGAGGGTTTAGCGAGTAACAAAAAAGAAGACTCTCCTCCCTACTTTTCCTCTTCGCTTTAAGAAAAAGGAGAGAGAGGTATTTTGGGTTTCGTACCTAAGCCCTCACCCCGGCCCTCTTCCAAAGGGACAGGGAGTCATATGCCGACGGAAGACGGAATGAAGAATCGTCTAGCGCATTATCTGTCGCATCCCCGGATATATCTTCACGAATTTCTGGTACTGGCGATCGAGAAGGTTTACTGATTCCGTGTCTGGTTCAATCGTTGAAGCAATTCGCACTACCGCGTCACAGGCCGCGTCTACGGAAGGCCACGCACCTGCGGCCACGCCTGCTAATAGCGCCGCGCCGTAAGCCGCGCCCTCTTCGGCTGCCACTGTTTTGACTTCACGGCCGTAGATGTCGGCTTGAATCTGTCGCCAAAGTCTCGATCGCGCGCCGCCACCGCCGAGCCGCACTTCCTCTACGGGCAAATTCAATTCTTTGAAGATCTCAAATGCGTCCCGCAAGCTAAAAGCGACGCCTTCAAGAATCGCTCGGACAACATGCGCGCGTGTGTGACTCGCAGTCAACCCCACCAACGCCGCGCGAGCGTGCGGATCAAGGTGCGGAGTACGCTCGCCCATTAAGTAAGGCGCCCAAAGCAGTCCATCAGATCCGGCCGGAGCATGCGCTGCCTCCTCGGTTAATCTGTCGTAAGAATCGCCTCCAACTTGGATTCCCGCCCCGAACTGATCGCGGAACCAACGCAGCGAAAGGCCCGCTCCCTGTGTCACTCCCATCACATGCCAGCGTCCCGGAACCGCATGACAAAAAGTGTGCACGCGGCCTTTCGGATCGAGCGAGGGTTTGTCGCTCGCTGCAAAGACAACGCCTGAGGTTCCGATGGTCGCGCTTACTGTGCCCGATCGAACGATGCCCATACCAATCGCGCCTGCAGCCTGATCTCCCCCGCCGGCAACCATTGGTGTGCCCGCGCGCAGACCCGTCGCTTCGGCTCCGGCCTTCGAAAGCACGCCAGTAACCTCCGGCGATTCATAAACGCGTGGCAACAAGCGCAGATCGATCTCCGTCGCCGATAACATTTCTTCGGACCATTTGCGTTCGGCAACATCGAAGAGCAACGTACCGGATGCGTCCGCGACATCGGTTGCTTTGTCGCCGCTGAGGCGCAGTCGAACGTAATCTTTCGGCAGGAGCACCGCGTGAACTTCCCGCCAAAGCTGAGGCTCACATTCACGCACCCAAAGCATCTTCGGCAAGGTGAATCCGGTCAGCGCGGGATTACAAGTTAATTCGATGAGCCGCTCCGCGCCGATTTCTTTGGTCAGCGATCCGCATTGCGAGTCGGTGCGTTGGTCGCACCAAATGATCGATGGACGTAGCACTTCGTCTCTCTTATCGAGTAGAACCGAGCCGTGCATCTGACCTGAAAGGCCTACAGCACCGATCTCTTCAGTTTTCTCTTTCGACAACACCTCTCGGATCGCCAGAGTCGATGCGCGCCACCAATCGCGAGGATCCTGTTCGGCCCACCCAGTGTAGGGCGACGCAAACGGCACATGCTCAACTGTGGCCGAGGACGTGATTCGCCCCGCGGCGTCGATTACCAGGGCGCGCGATCCACCTGTTCCTACATCAATCCCAAGGAACTTCATAGATAATTGTTTCTGGTACGACTCTCTTAATACATCTTAGCGTGTCAGAACCACGGTTGCCACGGAAACCTGCCCCGCACCTCTAATCGAGCCGCGACCGGATTTGTGTTCGATCGGTTCGCAAGTTGTCTTTATGATCCGGTCGCTACCACCACCCCAGCGGGGCTGCCCCGCTGGGGACCCCGGTTCGCTCGCGGTTCTGATACGACGAGTGATAATCTAAGCGGCATCGCTCCATCATTTCATCCATCCAAGAGGAAGAATATGAATCGCAGAACGTTTGTCCGCAAGGGCGTCATCGGAGGCGCCGGCTTGGCCAGCGTTAGTTTCGCAATCTCAGAAACATCGATCGGTTCATCCTCACCGAACTTTCCGCCGCCGGCATTCGAGCTTGACGAATTGACCATTGCCGACTTGCAAAGCGGAATGGCTTCGGGAAAGCACAGCGCGCACTCGCTCGCGAGGAAATATCTCGATCGTATCGACGACATCGACAAGCATGGACCCGCAATCAATTCTTTAATTGAATTGAATCCGGACGCGCTTTCAATTGCGACCGAACTCGATAAGGAGCGGAAAGCGAAGGGAGCGCGCGGGCCGTTGCACGGAATCCCCGTGCTCATTAAGGACAACATCGACACGCACGATCGCATGACGACCACGGCGGGCTCGCTCGCCCTGGGTGGATCGATTCCGCTACAGGATTCATTTGTAGCAAAGCAGCTGCGCGATGCCGGGGCAGTGATTCTCGGCAAGACAAACCTGAGCGAGTGGGCCAACTTTCGTTCCAGCCATTCAACCAGCGGCTGGAGTGGCCGCGGCGGCCAAACGAAGAATCCCTACGTGCTCGATCGCAATCCCTGCGGTTCCAGTTCCGGAACCGGCGCCGCCGTGGCCGCGAATCTCTGCGCCGTCGGCGTGGGGACGGAAACGGACGGCTCGGTCGTCTGTCCGTCGAACGCGAATTCGCTGGTAGGTATCAAGCCCACGCTGGGACTAATCAGCCGCACTGGTATCGTGCCCATCGCGCACAGCCAGGACACCGCAGGGCCGATGTGCCGGACGGTAACCGACGCGGCGATTATGCTGGGCGCGCTCACTGGCATCGATGCGCATGATAACGCAACGAAAAACAGCGCTGGCACATCGTTCACTGACTACAAAAAGTTTCTCGATGCGAACGGACTAAAGGGCGCGCGCATCGGCGTGCATCGCAAGGGATTCGGTTTCAATGACGCAGTCGATAAGTTAATGAGCGACTGCATCGACATCATCAAGAGACGTGGCGCTACGGTCATCGATCCGGCTGACATTCCAACGCAAGGCAAATTCGACGATTCAGAGATGGAAGTGTTGTTATACGAATTCAAAGCTGATCTGAATACTTATCTTGCTTCCCTCGGACCGCGCGCGCCGGTGAAATCCTTAAAAGAGATCATTGATTTCAACGAACAATATAAAGATCGCGAGATGCCTTATTTTGGCCAGGATCTTTTCACGAAGGCGCAGGCCAAGGGTCCGCTCACCGACAAGGCCTATCGCGATGCATTAGCGAAGAACCATCGCATGTCACGCAAAGAGGGGATCGATTTTGTGATGGATAAGAACAAACTCGACGCGCTGATTGCGCCCACCGGCGGGCCGGCTTGGACGACCGACTGGGTCAATGGCGATCACTTCACGGGCGGCTATTCGACTGCTTCGGCCGTCGCTGGTTATCCGCATATCACCGTGCCGGCGGGCTATGTACGCGGTTTGCCCGTGGGCATTTCGTTCTTTGGCCGCGCCTGGAGCGAGCCCACTTTGATTAAGTTGGCGTTCGCATTTGAACAGGCGACCAAAGCTCGTCGCGCGCCGCAATTCTTGACGACGGCAAAGTTGGATTGATATTTGAAGCGAGCCAGCCACCTGCGTTATCGGCGATGGCGCTCTAAATCAAGCGGCTCTCCGGCGGCGTCGCACACCGTGCTTTTGCTCGATGGCGCGATCCATTTCCTTAATCGTTTTCGCGAGAAAGTATCGTTCACCGCAGGTTGGACATTCTTCGGCAGGAACGTCAGAGAAGCGCATTTTGACTTGGCGGCCATTAGGCAATCGGCTGTGATGATGCATTTTGGGTACACGCATCGCCTGCATGGTTGCGCCACACGCTGGACACTTTGTTGAATTCATTCGTATGCCGTGATGACAACTAATTCGCCAGCAGCAAAGCGAACTGCCACCAGAATCATTCTATCATCGAACGTAGGACCTTCAACAAGGTACTGTGTCCCGTATTCGTCAAACCGACTGCCAACAATCTTGCCCGCGAGAATCGCAGACTCTACATCCAGCCGTATCAGATTGTGATCCGGCATCGTATCGAACTCCATGTGCCAGGTAAAGCGATACTCCCCTGAGCGAATCCTCTGTCGAATACGTTGCAATATGGAAGGCACTGAGATTTATTGAAACGAAATCGATTCACGGCATCCACCGCTTTACGGCGCAGTCATCTGCCAAACTCTCCAACAATTCGGCGGCAGTTCGATTCAATGTCGGATGCATGACATGCGGAGCAATTTCCGCCAATGGCTCCAGCACAAACCTGCGCTCGTGCAGACGTGGATGCGGCAGCATGAGGAACTCTGTGTGGCTTTCAACCTGGCCATATAGGAGCAGGTCGAGATCGATTGTGCGCGGTCCATCCTTGACGTCTCGGATGCGCCCTAACGCAAATTCAATTCTTAAAAGCCGCGCCATCATTTGCTCGGGAGCGGGAAGGGGATTGCCCAACTCTACCACCATGTTTAGAAAACTGGGCTGCTCGATTGTGCTTACCGGTTGAGTTTCATAAATTGAAGACACCCGAGTCACGCAGAACACAGCGTCCATCATTCCGCGCACGGCGAGCAAAAGATTTCCCGCCCGGTCGCCCAGATTCGATCCGAGACTAACGTAAGCTCTGGTCGCGTGATTACGGTTCGAGAACATTAGCTAAGTGTTACTCCGAGCATGAGTCCCGCCTATGCTACACTGAGAATCGTAAGGCGTTAAGTTCGTTTCGCAAGCTCTTTTGATTCCAGCGATGCTCGCGTTATGGCGATGCGGCATCCGGGCGGGCTCGCCGGCCCCGTCAATACACAAATGGCTCGCAAAAGATTTCGCAGCACTCAACGGCACGAGCCGGTTACCGAACGCTCTTTTCAGGAGTACCTTTATTCGACTGCCGCGCCGCTCACAAACCGGACTGAGCTGATGCGTCTGGTGCGTGGCGGTGAAGACACCTACCTCGAACTCAAGGTCAAGCTTTCAAATTCCGAGCGCATCGCGCAGGGAATTGTCGCGCTGGCGAACACTGGTGGCGGCGTGATCGTCTTCGGCGTCAACGATCAGATGCGCGTCGAAGGCATCGATCATCCTGAAGAAGTTCAAGATGAATTGGTGCGCATCTGCCGCGAAGAAGTAGTTCCGCCAATCATTCCGTTCATCGATCGCATTGCTTTCGACAACGGACGGCGGATCGTGGCGCTCGATGTTAACGGCAAGCGCCGCCCCTATCGGACTCGCGACGGACGCTTCTTCATTCGCATCGGCGCGGACAAACGCGAGACGACGCCGGAAGAATTGTCGAATCTCCTTGACGACTCGCGACCTGTTTCATACGAGAGCATATCCGCGCTGGGCGCGACCATCGCCGACATCGACGAAGCGCATTTGTGGAGTTTCATGCGCGGCTTTGAAGGCGGCGCATTCGACGAAGCGCTGGCCAAAAATTATCCGACCGGCGAAATCTTAGAGCGTTATTTGTTATTGGCTGCAAACAGCGGCGGCGATATTGTGCCGACGATTGGCGGTTTGCTGCTGTTCGGGAGCGATGAAAGCGTCGGACGGATGTTGCCGCGGTCTTCGCTGATCGCAGCTCGGTTTGGCGGCGACACGAATCAAGCGCCGGTTATCGAGCGCGTGGAGCTTCGCGGCAACCTGGCGACTATTTATGAAGCAGCGTTGCGATTCGTTAGGCGATATGCCGAGTTATGCGACTCGCGTCCCGCGCAAACGGCCGTTGACCATTCGCCTATTTCACCGCGCTCAAATTATCACCGAGGCGTAATCACGGAAGCGATCACCAACACATTGATTCATCGCGATCTGGCTTTACGTGACATCACCACGCGACTACACATATTCGATCGCGCCATCGAGATTGTTAATCCTCGTCGCAGCGCCGGTTTCGCGCCAGCCTCTTTACGAGCGATTCGGTACGGAGTTATGCAGCGACTCAATCCTCAGATTGCGGCGATCTTTTCCAGCCCGGCCTACGGCTTAACTCTGACGGCGGGCGGCTTACCGACGCTGCTGCGCGAATCGCGAACGTTTTCGAATCGTTTGCCGGACATCGCCGCCTACAATGACGAATTTCGTTTGCGGATTCACGGAATTTGATTCTTAGGAATTGAGTCAGACCGCACTACTATCTTGCTTTAGAGTTTCATCGAGATACTCGATCAAAGTTCCGAGCGTGGAAAAGGGACTCTTCTGTTTGGATAGCAGGTTTTCGTCGGCGATAGTAATGCTGGTGCCGAATTCCGCGTTGATTTTTTCCTCGACTTCCATGATCAGGGTGACGATGTCGAGCGACTCGAGCTTGCCGCCCGCGCCATACACCGGGGCGTCGAGTGATTTCTCAATCGATACCCCGGCCGGCAATTCTGCATTGAGCGCATCTACAGCCAGGTAGACTGCCTTCGTTATTCGATCGCGGTCCGCCATGTCTTCTCCCCGACAATCAAAATTTTACCGCCGGAATTCTATCTTAGATTCGCTAACTAACAGAAACGGCGAAGCCTGAATGGCAGATGCCTCGGGCAATGACAAGACCAACTTTGCCACGCCCGCGCGGGTAAGATAATCTTCATGAGTTCGCTGATTACGAATTGAGGAAAGTTGGACTCGATGGGAATCAAAGCGGCGATTAAGGCTGTAACATCGTTTCTGCCCGCGGGAGAACTGACGAATGATCAGTTGGCCGAAGAATTTGGCACCTGGCATGGCAATCAGATTTTCGAAAAGACGGGCGTGACCGTGCGTCACGTATCGGCGCGCGATGAGTGCGCTTCGGACCTGGCAGTCGCCGCCGCGAACAAATTGTTCGAAAGCGGCGTTTGCGCGTCGGAAGAAATTGACTTTCTGGTTCTGGTCACCCAGATGCCCGATTATTTTATGCCGACGACTGCTTGTCTGGTGCAGAATCGATTGGGATTGAGGACCACTTGCGGTGCGATTGATATTAACCTTGGTTGCTCCGGGTTTATCTACGGTCTGGCTGTCGCTAAGAGTCTTGTGGAAGCAGCCGTCGCCAGCACCGTCTTGCTGATCACGTCCGATACTTATACGAAGTGGATCAATCCAAAGGACCGCAGCACGCGAACTCTGTTCGGCGATGGGGCCGCGGCAACTCTGGTTAGCGGCGTCGAGTCTGAATCCGATTTGATCGGTCCGTTCGTACTGGGTAGCGACGGCCGGGGAGTGAAGGACATCGTGGTGCCCGCCGGTGGCTTTCGTCGTCCGGTCACGCCTGAAACCTCAATCCCCAGAGAAGATGAAACCGGAAGCTGGCGATCGGAAGAGAACCTCTTCATGAATGGCGGCGAAGTGCTGGCGTTTACGATCAGGACGGTACCGCCCGTGATTGATGAGTTGCTGCGAAAGAGCGGGCTGACGCTAGACGATGTGGAACTGGTAATTCCGCACCAAGCGAACAAATTCATGCTGGAACGACTGCGTGCGAAACTGAAAGTACCGTCCGAGAAGTACTGGATTGACATGAAAGAGTCGGGCAATACGGTCTCGGCCACCATTCCCATCGCGATTGAGAGCGCGCGTAACCAGGGACGGCTCAAGTCCGGTGATCGGGCCTTGGTGGCCGGATTCGGAGTGGGCTATTCCTGGGGCGCTGCAATGATCCGGATTGTTTGAAATGGACCTCCGCAAAGTTGCCAGAGCGGTTCTCCCGACGGCCGCGGTGGCCCATCTGCGCCGCGCCAAATGGCAGCGCGAGCGTCGGCGGATTGCTTCGCTTGACCCTCTTGGCGAAGCGGATTTTGCTCGTATTCTCATCGACGATCTGGGTTTGCAAAGCGGTGATCTGGTTTACGTTCACAGCGGCATTGATGGACTCAATCTCGCATTTCCTTTCTATCGCATTCTGTCTTTGATTCAGGAAGCGATCGGTTCCGGCGGCACCGTGATGTTTCCAAGTTATCCCAACTATCGAATGTCTTCGTATGAATACCTCTGCCAGGGAAATGTTTTTGATGTGCGGCGCACGCCTTCATACACGGGCATTTTGACGGAGTTCGCCCGGCGACAACGCGGCGCCGTGCGCAGCTTGCATCCGACGAAATCCGTCTGCGCGATCGGGCCGGCGGCGAAAGAGATCACCGCGACACATCATCTCTCACCGTACCCATACGACACTTGCAGCCCTTACTACAAATTGATTGAACGTGGGGGCAAGATTATCGGCCTGGGCGCCACCACGAATTACATTTCGTTCGGTTACTGCGTGGACGATGCCTTAAAAGAAAAGTTTCCCGTGCGTGTCTATCACGATCGAATCTTTGACGCACCCTGCGTCAACTACGAGGGCGAGCGGGTAATCGTGAAGACTTACGCGCACGACATGAGCCGCGTGGTGCATCCGGATATGCCTGCTTTCATGAAGACGTACGTTTCCGAGAAGGCTTGCCGCGACTTGAAGATAGGCGGGATGAAATTCTTTCGCGCCAGCGCGCCGAAACTCTTTGATGAGATGATGGAGTTGGCGAAGCGAGACATCATCGCCTATCCGCGATCGGTATATCGGAAGGGCGCTTCGTGATCTACAGGTGTTCAGAGTTCAAGCTTTAGCTTGCTCGCTCGCGCAAAGACAACCTAAAGGTTGAACTCTGAACGCCTGTATTCTCGCGATCGACTTCGGACTTGAAATTCGCCGCTTCGCAGATTTCTATACATTTCAGTCAGCGTAAGAAACTTTATGTCCTCCGCCCGTGACATTTCACCGACGAAGCGTTCGATTGCTGCCAGGTCGCGGATGTCTTTTGGATGATTCGTCAAGACGACAGGAACTTGTGGCAGACCGCTTTGGCGCGCGCGTTGACGAATTGAGCCGATCATCTCTTGCATCAAACGATAGTTCAGTCGTCCGGTGTCCGAAACAAAATGCTTCCGTTTCATCGCGGGCTTAATTAACTTGTCGAATGCGAAAGCCAGTCGCGATTGGCCGTCTGACTCCTGAGCGTTGATTCGTTGCTCACCCGGCTTTCTCACAGTGCCTTTGCTAATCCGGTTTGCTGCCAGAGAAATGTTCTGCCTCGTAACTGCTCTCCGCGATGCGTAGAAGTGATTGAGCGGCACGCAAACAATCGCTTCGCTTGTCTCGGAAACTTTGCGCGCGTCTTCAATAGCCGGATAAAAGGGGAGGAAATCTTCTTCACAGTCGCGATAGTCGAGCTGAAGATTTCGATCGTTGACAAACAAACCGCCGGCGATGCTTACGTCGAGTTGAATGCCGAGATTAGCGAGAGACTTGAATAGATGATCTGAAGGCGTTGCCGCCAGCGACCCGGCGCGAAACGCGACGCAGCGGTAAGAGGGATCGATAGGCCGCAGCAGCTTTTCCAGATAATCCTTACCGGCGTCGAGCATCGCGTGCGCATCATCGCGGGCGTAATTCAAGATCGACCAGTCACCGTTCAAATGCCAACGTCCATCTTCATATCGTCCGTCGCGCCACTGTGGATGTACATGCAACTGAATATCGTGGCCCTGTCGGAAAGCTTCACGAACGTGCTCGTCCCATTTGTCAGCCAATGATTTCAATTCGGGATGTTCGCTTTCAAGTTGCCTGAACCTGATCTGTTGCATGAGGTCGGGAAGAAAGGTTGTGCGAGCACTGTGCTTTCGATAAATCTCAAGCAATTTTCGCAGCGGCGCGAATTGAATTTGCTCGATATCGCCGGAACCGTCACCGCGCAATTCCCAGTCATGAGTTAGGGCCAGATGGATTGTGGATTTGGCAGTACCACCTGCGGCAGCGGGTGGTTGATCTTTATTATTGGAAGGTCTCAACATCAGCGTTCAACCGCCCGCTACCGCAGGCGGTTCTGACATTGTACTATCAACCGCGATGCTCCACGATCAATCGATCATTTGTTTTGGCGGGGAGGATTGGTGGTATCACCATCCGCACTCTAAAGCCCATCTGATGCGCCGCTTCGCCCGCGCGGGAAATCGCGTAATCTTCGTCAACTCGATTTCGATGGGATTGGCTTCGATTAGAAACAAGGATCTGTTGCCACGAATAAAGCGAAAGTTGAAGAGCTATGCCAAGCTCGCGCGCACGACCGAAGAAGGAATCACCGTAGTTTCGCCGGCCGTCGTGCCGTTCTTTGGCAGCGCCGTCGCAAGTGCCGCGAACCGGCGTCTATTGACCACTCAAATTGCTACGCTCGCGCGCCGGCGAGGGTTATCGCATCCGATTCTGTGGATTGCTATTCCGACCGCAGTCGAAGTCGTGGGCCATTTGAGCGAGTCGTTGGTCGTCTATCACGTTTCAGACAAATACGACGCGAATACTATGGATCATGCGACTGCGCCGGCGTTCATTCGCGCGTTGCACGAGCGGGCAATCGATGCGGCCGATCTGATTTTTTATTCGAGCCGCAAGTTGTTGGCTGAAGCCACGGGTGGACTCGAGAAATCCCATCTGCTTGAACAGGCCGTGGATTTCGAACACTGGTCCCGCGTCAATCGGAGCGGGATCAGTACGGCGAAGGAAGTCGAACAAATTCCGGGGCCGCGCATAGGATACTTTGGCGCCATCGAGCCCTGGCTGATCGATCAGGAATTGATCAAGCTGGCTGCGCGTGTGCGGCCGGAATGGAACTGGATTTTCATCGGCAACAAATCGCGTGGTTTGGAAATCGAGAGCCTGCCGAACACTCATTTTCTGCCGCCAGTGGCTTACCATGAGTTGCCGAATTACGCGGCCGGCTTCGACGTTTGCGTGTTGCCTTGGAACACGGAAGTGCCTTTCACGAGTTACGGTTCGGCGATTAAAGTGCGTGAGTATCTCGCCTCCGGCAAACCGACAGTCATCTCTCCTTTGCCCGAATACGAATCGATGAGCGACGTGCTGCGCATCGCGCGCAACCGGGATCAGTTTCTCGAGTTGGTTGACGACGCATTGCACGAACAAGACTCTGAGCTCGCGCGCTCGCGGC
>QHXG01000405.1 GCA_003222845.1 Acidobacteriota bacterium
TTGAAACCATGTACGCCGCGCCGGGCGTTGGCCTGGCAGCCGTGCAGGTTGGTGTACCTAAGCGTCTATTCGTGATGGATTGTTCCGGCGGCAAGGATCCGGCGCAGCGCATCGTCATGATCAATCCGGAAGTCGTAGCACTGGAAGGGAAGCAGGATGGCGACGAAGGCTGCCTTTCGTTTCCCGGCATCTTCTTTGGCGTTGAACGAAACCTGCGAGCAATTGTGCGGGCGCACGATATTAAGGGCAAAGAATTTGAATTGGACGGAACTGAATTGACGGCGCGTTGCATGCTGCACGAGACGGATCACTGCGACGGAATCGTCTTTCTCAATCGCATGTCGCCGCTCAAACGCGAGATTGTCAAACACAAAATCAAGAAATTGCAGCGCGCTGGCGAATGGCCGTCGTAGACTTGGGTACGCACGCCTCCGGCGTGCTAGGTGTCATATATAACTAAGAAAGTCAGCACGCCGGAGGCGTGCGTACCGATGGAGCAATAATGCCAACAGAATTTCGTAACGAACCGTTAACAGACTTCAGCAAAGAGGAAAATGCTGCCGCGATGCGTGCGGCGATCGAGCAAGTCAAAAGCGAACTCGGTCGAGAATATCCGCTAATCATCGGCGGTGAACGTACAAAAACCGAGACCCAGTTCGACAGCATCAATCCGGCGAATCGTACGCAGGTCGTCGGCAAGTTTCAGAAGGCTACAAAGGAACTCGCGAATCGCGCCGTCGAAGCGGCTTATGAAACTTTCCAGACATGGCGCAGTGTGCCGGCAGAGGAGCGGGCGCAGTTGCTGTTTCGGGTGGCGGAGTTGATGCGCAAACGCAAGCATGAACTCTCTGCCTGGATGATTTATGAAGTTGCGAAGACCTGGCCGGAAGCCGATGGCGATACGGCTGAGGCGATCGACTTCTGCGAGTTCTACGCGCATGAGATGCTGCGCTACGCGTCGCCGCAACCGCTTACTAAAATAACCGGCGAAGAAAATCATCTTGAATACATTGCGCTAGGTGTGGGCGCGGTGATTCCGCCATGGAATTTTCCTTGCGCCATCATGGCGGGAATGACCGCCGCAGCGGTCGTTACGGGGAACACAGTCGTTTTGAAACCGTCGTCCGATGCGCCGACGATTGCCTACAAGTTTTTTGAGCTGCTGGAAGAAGCCGGTATGCCTCCGGGAGTCGTCAACTTCATGACCGGCTCGGGCGCGGAAGTGGGCGACGTGATCGTCGATCATCCGAAGACGCGCTTTATCGCGTTCACCGGATCGAAAGAAATCGGTTTGCGCATCAACGAGCGCGGGGCGAAGGTTCATGATGGCCAGCTCTGGATCAAACGTGTCGTCGCCGAGATGGGTGGTAAAGACGCAATCATCGTCGCTGACGATGCAGACCTCGAAGAGGCGGCGACGGGCGTCGTGCAATCGGCATTTGGATTCCAGGGACAAAAATGTTCGGCATGTTCGCGGGCAATTATCGATGCGCGCGTTTACGATCCAATGATTGAAAAGATTGCTGAGCGCGCCGCGAAAATCAAACTTGGTGATTCGGCCGATGCGAACACTACGATGAGCGCCGTTATCAACGAAAAGGCATTCAAATCGATCAATGGCTACATCGAGAAAGGCAAGGCCGAAGGCGGCCGGGTCATTGTCGGCGGTGGTTCGGATGGTGAACAGGGATTTTTCGTCGAGCCAACTGTGATCGCCGACGTGAAGCCCGGCTCAACAATCGAGCAGGAAGAAATTTTCGGCCCCGTGCTCGCCGTGATCAAAGCGGATGACTACGACGATGCTTTGCGCATTGCCAACGATACCCAGTTTGGCTTGACCGGCGCGGTTTACTCGACTGACGAAGCGAAACTCGAACGGGCGCGAAATGAGTTTCACGTCGGCAATCTCTACCTGAATCGCAAATGCACCGGCGCGATGGTCGGCGTGCATCCGTTCGGCGGCTTCAATATGTCGGGGACCGATTCCAAAGCCGGTGGCCGCGATTATCTCTTGCTGTTCATGCAAGCCAAAGTTTCGTCAGCCAAAGTTGGAGCGACGCGAAAACGAGCTGAGGCTGGCACCGCGATTTAGGCTTCTCGAGATTCGAATCGCAACTGTGCGAACCGTGCACCGCGCGACGAGAAATATAGATGGACCTCTCATTCTCACCCGGTTTTAACCGGGTGGCCGTAGTTGGCCTTGATTCTTCCAACCGTTTCAACGGTTTCCTCAGCCACGGTAACGAAAACCGTTGAAACGGTTCACGCGTACAACGATGCTCCTTTGCCCATCCGGTTGAAACCGGATGTGAATGAGAGGCGCTCATAAGCGTCTGATTCGTCACCGAAGCATTTATGCGTATCGTTTTCATGGGCACGCCCGATTCCGCCGTACCGTCTTTGCGGCGATTGCTTGATGATAGTCACGAGATCGTCGCGGTGTGGACGCAGCCCGACAAGCCGGCAGGGCGAGGAAACAGACTTCATCAATCCCCTGTCAAAGAATTCGCGCTTCAAAACGATCTGACCGTTCATCAACCGGCCAAGATTAAGACTCAGGAGGCGAAGGAGCTGTTCGCTTCGCATAAGGCAGATGCCGCGATCGTCGTAGCTTACGGAAAGATTTTGCCATCGGAGTTTCTCAACGCGTACCAGCACGGATGCATCAACGTCCATTTTTCCTTACTGCCCAAGTACCGTGGCGCCGCACCCGTCAATTGGGCCATAGTTAACGGTGAAGCCGAGACCGGCGTAACCACAATGCGCATCGTCGAAGAGTTGGATGCGGGTCCGATTTTGCTGCAAAGCAGCACCCCAATTGGTGAACATGAAACCGCCCCGGGACTTCTCATGCGCCTGGCTGAGATGGGCGCGCAAGTTCTTAGCGAGACGCTTCGCAACCTTGACGCTATCGAGCCCAAGCCTCAGCGAGATGAAGATGCGACTTTCGCTCCAATCCTGAAACGAGAGGATGGCTTGATCGATTGGTCGATCGATGCGTTCGCGATCGAGCGTCGCGTCCGCGGCTTTCAATCATGGCCCAACGCTTACACTGCTCTTGATTCGAGGCGCCTGATAATCTGGCGAGCAACGCCTGAACAGATCGACCTCCCGCACCCTCCCGGGCAAGTCGTCCAAGCTCGCAGCGACAGATTAGCCGTGAGTTGCGGTCATTCAACGCTCTTATGTATTGCAGAACTACAGCCTGAAGGCAGTCGCCGCATGAGCGCGCGTGACTTCATCAATGGCAAGTATGTGAAAGACGGCGCGTTGTTGGGTAAAGGTTAGTACGTTTTTGGGAACATCTAACGACCGATCTTGTGTTCGAGTATGTTGGTCGTGCGATCCGTAACGCTGGCTGGTGGCTCGCGCGGACCGAACACAGTCGATTCGTTAGGATAATCTTTGCGATCCATTTCACTATCGATTCTCAAAGGCGTTTGTTCAGGGAATTCAATCTGCTTCACTGGTGCTGGGCGAATTGTTAGTCCGGCGAGAATATGGCCCAGACCTGCGAGCATCGGAATCAAACCAACCAGCCACACGACACGCACTACCGGATCGATTTCAAAAGGAATCTTGGCGATCACGTCCGGCGGCAACTTTAGCACCAGCGCATGCGAGAGAAAGTATAGGAAGATCGACAAACCACCACCAGAGAAGAATTTTATCAATCCGGTTGTAAAATGACGTTCGCGGCGTTGCTCGGGAGTTTTTTCTTTTCGCCAGCTAAATTTGTTTCGGCGCTCATCTGAGCTGCGAGCGATTTCCTGATTCATCTTTTCCATCGCGCGGGAGACCTCATCGGTGACCTTTTCGATCTTCAGGTTCTTCACCATGTCTTTGATTTTTGCCGGAACACTATCGCTACGCGCGATTGCTTCGCTGAGCGAGACCGCCTTGCCGATCACCTTGAGATTAGCGCCGCACGATCGGCAAAATTTCAAGTCGGTCGAAGATTCAACGCCGCATTGGGGACAGAACATAACAGCTACCTCTCGCGTTATTATTAGTCGATCTCAGCTCGGAGTAAAACCGAGACTAACTACGCTTTCAGGCCTCGAGTTGTTCTGGGAAATAGCAAAAAGAAGACGCCGCAAGGTTCCTCACGGCATCTCCATTTGTTTGGCGTCGGGCTACTGCCCGACCGTTTGATACAAGCTATTGCTCGCTTCGGCTTTTCGAATCAGCTATGATCGAAAGCCGTCAGCGTATCCGCGCACGAAGCCTGATCGGTAAACTTCTCCAAAGTTTCCAAAGCCAGCTTCCTGGAAGTAATGCGACCGTTGCGGATCGTAACTGCGGCGATGTTTCGCATCGCCTTGTCCAGTCTTCAACCCGTCGTGATAGCCTTCGCTATACGCAGACTCTGAACTCTTGAAGACGTAATGGCCGTATCGGCTGTAGTAATCGAAGTACGGATCGTAACCCGAGCGTCGGTATCCCCAGCCCCAAGGGCGGTATAACGGTCGATACGTCCTGACGATTACGACTCGACGCTGCGCCTGAGCGCTCGTGCTTGATAACAAAGTCGCCGCGGCAGGGAGAAGCAACGCTGCCAAAATTATGCTTCCAAACTTACGTAAGTATTTTCCTTTCATGAGAAATCCTCCTTGTTCGTAAGCATTAGATGCACAGCGCGCCTCACGGGTTTGAAAACCCCGCGCAGCAGAAGTGTTATGCGATCGCTTTGCGATCCCATTGCAAAAGATGTCGCGAGTTGTCGCGGCAATTTTTTCCATAGGCCCTTCCGTTTTGCGTGAGCTACCTACCGCACCAGGTATGCAATGGAACTGTTGCACCACATCTAGCGCGGCTATGCGTCAGATGGCCCTTCGACTCTTAACCGCAACGCGGTTGGGTCCTCCAGCCCAGGGTTGGCCGCTTCGGCCTACCCTGGGATCCATATGAATTGCCATTCAACCGCAAAGCGGTTGCGTCATTTCCTCGACGAATCAAAAAGGCCGCAACCGCGTTGCGGTTGGGCGTTATCCCAACCGGGTTAACCTAGGGTAGCCGAAGCGGCAACCCTGGGCTGGAGGACGCAACCGCGTTGCGGTTTGCCGCTAACGAATGCCAACTCGTCTTAACCTTGATTCAAATACTTCAAGTCCTGAACCTACAGGAAGTCTAGATTCACCATGACATCCGATTTTTCAGTAGCGGCGATAATGCCGGCGATGTCGCTTGCGGATACCGTACGTGTAAACGGCCCCGCTGCCTGCGCCTACTGCGGTCCCAATCGCCGCGCCCTTTCTGCCACCAGTGAGTCCGCCGATACCCGCTCCGGC
Organism: Acidobacteriota bacterium; assembly: GCA_003222845.1. Classification (GTDB taxonomy): domain Bacteria; phylum Acidobacteriota; class Blastocatellia; order Pyrinomonadales; family Pyrinomonadaceae; genus UBA11740. The sequence goes on from QHXG01000405.1 coordinate 5,292, forward strand.
GAGTCCGGCTCCGGCCACCGTTAGCTTGTCCCGATGCTTCTGCCAGAAGGTCCGTTTGTGACGTTGATAACGATGTCTCGTGACCGTCGCAGTGGTTGTCGTCTGCGCGGATGCAATCGGCTCGCCTGCGAACACCAGAGTTAGCATTATCAGCAAGCTTGCTAATATCACTGATAGAACTCTTTTCATACTCACCTCCGCTCTAATTCGTAGCGTAAATGTACGTTGCGCCCATTATTTCAGGACGAATTTCCCAATTCCCGACATTCAAGTGCATCCCTCATGCCACATCGATCGGCGATGGAGCACTATTCAGCCACATGTCGGACGTCTATTGCGCCAAGCATATGGTCCTCCGCGTGCCTCTGCGAAAAACCTCTGTGCCCTCTGCGGTTAATTTCTTAAACTGGCGTCATCGAGCGGGTTTGTACTCAGACTCGATTCACGCTCCTGCCGTCTTAACCAACGTCGCGTTCAACTTAATGTCCGCTCCCGCGAGCGCCTTGGACACGGGACAATTCTGCTTTGCCGTCTCTGCCTGTTCGAGAAAAGTCTTCTCATCAATACCTGGTACTTCGCCTTCGGTGTTGAGTTCAATCGTCGTAATCTGGAAGCCTTCGCCAACTTTCTCCAGACTTACATTCGCCTTCGTGCTAATTCGCGTTGGACTGTGACCGGCCTTCGTCAATCCCGCCGCCAGCGCCATCGAAAAACATCCGGCATGCGCCGCCCCAATCAACTCCTCCGGATTCGTCCCCGTGCCTTCTTCAAACCGCGACGCGAAAGAATACTGACCTTCAAAAGCGCCGCTGCCTAATTTAACTCTGCCCTTCCCTTCTCTGAGCGTACCTTCCCAAACTGCGCTCGCTGTCCGTTTCGCCATGCTCGTTTCTCCTTTGAATGATTTTGATTTCGAGTCAATTGTAACCCCGCGGCTTCGTAGGAGACCACTGGAACAGTAACGATGACCGTGCAGCCTCTCGAAAATCTGGCTCAACAGTGCCCCAAGAAATTGTCGATAAGCAGGTTTCCTATTTCCTTCTCCCTCTGGGAGAGGGCCAGGGTGAGGGCGCGAAGCCTTTCCTATTCCCTCTCCCTCTGGGAGAGAGCGCTTGGAAGACGGCGACTTGGCCCCGACTACGGACGAAGTTTTGGTGAACTGCTCGACTCATTAGGCTAAGACAAAAATGCGTTTGACTTTGGCCTAGTCATTGCACTTGGAATTCGCGGAGAGAACTATGAAGAAACTATCGTGTTTACTATCCGTGTTATTGCTACTGGCGCCTGTTACGCAGACTCTCGCTGCCCGCCAAAAAACAGACCGACCAGCGACGACTATAGAACATATCAAGAGTCGCGTGGCAAAGCTCGGCGTCGGGTCAAAGGCCCGCGCGACGATCACGCTCAACGACGGCGCGAAAGTAAAGGGCTATGTTTACAGCGCCGGCGATGAAGACTTCGTGATCCGCGATCGAAAAACCGACGCGTCCACCAGCATTCGTTATGCGGACGTGAAAAAGATTGATGACAACCGCGGCCACTCTCTGGCGCGGAATATTTTGATCGCCGTCGGCATCGGCGTGGCCGTGACGCTCACTGCGGTCTACCTTGCCATTCTTCGCAATGAGCGCTGAGTGTTCTCAGTGCCACGTCTTCGTGCCTCTGCCGCCGCACACTGCGAAAAGCCTAACGTTCCGGTTCTTGGTCAGAACTCAGAAACTGATTCGCGCGCCGAATTGAAATGCTCGTGGACCGCCTGAACCGAAGATCTGACTGAAGCGCGCGCCGGGCTGACCAAAGGCGGCCGTGTCGGCGATGTTGCCGCTATACTGGACCAGGTTGGCCGTATTTAAGAGATTGAAGACCT
>QHXG01000164.1 GCA_003222845.1 Acidobacteriota bacterium
CCATTGAAGAAGAGCCGTTTGACTCGGTGATGTCCGAGACGATGCGGATCGTGTACGGAAAGACCGTGTCATCCGGAAGGACGGCCTCGAGCGCGCGCCGAGCCAAAGCCCCATGTCCGATCTCTCGGCGGCCTGGACTGCCGAATCTTCCCGTCTCGCCGACCGAGTACGGCGGAAAGTTATAGTTGAGCATGAAACGCCGCTTCACTTCGCCTTTCTCCAGATCGTCCATGAACTGCTCGTCTTCCTTCGTCCCCAACGTCGTAGTGACCATCGCCTGGGTTTCACCGCGGGTAAACAGCGCTGAACCGTGCGTCCGCGGCAGCCACCCTATTTCGCAATCGATTGCCCGAATTTCCGAGAAGCGTCGGCCGTCCGGCCGGCGGCGATGATTCAGGATGTCGTCGCGGAAAATCTTTTCCTTCAAGTGATCGAAACATGTTTTGGCCATCGCGCGCCGTTCGGGTTGATCTTCGGGATATGACTCGACAACTTCTTTTTTCAGAGCGTTGACAGCGGCATAACTTGAGCGTTTCTCCTGACCAGTAGTATCGAGCGCCGCCCGCAGACGATCCGTATAGTTGCGCTCGATTTCGCCGACCATTTCTTCGTTTAGCGGAGTCGGCTCGGTCGGTCGCTTTTCAATTCCGAGTGCTTTGTAGAGTTCTTTCTGCCAGCGACACAGCCGATTGATCTCCTTATGCGCGAGCATTAATGCCTCGACCATAATCTCTTCGGAAACTTCCTGCGCTCCGGCTTCGACCATCACGATAGCTTCCTCAGTGCCGGCAACGATCAGGTTTAGTTTTGATTCGCGAATTTCGTCGTAGGTCGGATTGACGATATAACGGCCATCAATCAGGCCGACGCGGACTCCGGCGATCGGATTGGGAAATGGAATGTCAGAAAGATAAAGCGCGCAAGACGCGCCCGTAATTGCAACTACATCCGGATTGTTGTCCGGGTCGGCCGAGACTACTGAAGCGACGACCTGTGTTTCGTTGCGATAGCCTTCGGTGAACAGCGGCCGGCACGGCCGATCAATCAGCCGGCTGGTCAACACTTCCTTTTCATTCGGACGTCCTTCGCGCCGAAAATAGTTTCCGGGAATTCGCCCAGCCGCGAAAAACGCCTCCCGGTACTCAACCGTGAGCGGGAAAAAGTCTATGCCTTCACGGGGCGTGAGCGCTCCTACTGCCGCGCATAAAACCATCGTGTCGCCATATCGGATCACACACGATCCATCCGCCTGCTTGGCAACGCGACCAATTTCCACGGTGAGGTCGCGATCACCGACTCTGATTGATTCCTTTAGATACTTCTTAACTGTCATTTTTGTTCGTCTCCTTTTGACGACGCCAGCGATTTTGGGCCGGCACGCAACGTCTCATCCGCTACGATTTGGTTATTTGGGATGCGCCGAACTGTTCTGCGCTATTAACAGCGAAGGCGGCAGAGCCTAGCCGTGAAGCTCTCGCCGCCTTCGTCATTTTATAAGGCCACACGCGCCGCCTGGTTACCTGTATCGCCGTCACGTTCGGCTCGGTCACAAGCTCTTCGATAGACGCGGGCTTTTTTCTACTTGTCAGAGATTCGAAGATTTCTCTCGTTAAGTTTCGGTTGTCTATTTCCTTCTTTGATTGATTGCCGGTCCTACCGACGCAACCCGAGTCGACCGACTACTTCGTGATACTGCTGTATATTCGTCCGCTTCAAGTAATCGAGCAAGCTTCGCCGCTGCGAGACCATCTTTAGCAGCCCGCGGCGGGAATGATTGTCCTTCTTGTGGGTCTTGAAATGGTCGGTAAGTTCGTTGATGCGCCGGCTGAGCAGCGCAATCTGGACCGGAGCCGAACCCGTGTCGGCCTCATGTGCGCGAAAGTCGCCTACAATCTTTTCTTTTATGTCTCTAGTTAACGCCACTGCTAAAAATGGCCCTCCTTGATCGCAGTAAACCATGCTAGGTAGACCGCGGAAAGTTCAAATTACGCCCCAGAAGTTAACACTTCGGCCGCGCCGCTGTCCAGCCGCCAGATTTGCTGTCCCTTAGCGCCCAACTTATCGAGCTACCTTTAGCCCGTGCGCCCTCAAACTTTGTCTGATAAGATTTTGCGCGCTGTTCCTGCAAAATTAATGAGTCAAAGAATTCTAATTCTCGGTGGCGGATTCGGTGGCCTATTCACCGCCCTCAGTCTCAGCGGAAGGCAAGACGTCACGCTGGTGAGCGATGAAGACCACTTCCTCTTCAAGCCGATGCTCTACGAGTATCTGAGCGGTGAAGTAGAAGCGTGGCACATCGCACCTGACTACAAAGAACTGCTCGATGAAGGCACAAGATTCATTCGCGGAAAAGTCACCGGAATAAACCTCGATGCCAGCGAAGTCACATTGGAAAACCGGTCCGAGCCGATTTCGTACGACGTTCTGCTAATTGCCCTCGGCGCGGCGACCAACTATGCCGGCGTCGAAGGCGCGGAGCAGTTCACTTTGCCGTTTCGCACTCTCAACGATGCGAATCGCTTGCGGCGACGGATGACCGAAGCGCTTGACCGCGTGCCACCGGCCTCCGCGCCGCAGGACACCCGGGGGAAGCTGACTTTCGCGGTGGTTGGCGGAGGCGCAAGCGGCGTCGAGTTGGCGACCAAGATGGCCGATCTTTTGCGCGATGCGGTGAAAAGGCGCGCGCTTCACGGTGAACCTCGGGTACTGGTAATCGAGATGGCCGATCGGTTGGTGCCTGGCATGGGTCAGGAGATTCGGAGGTATGTCGAAGATGCCTTGGAAGCAACGCGCGTCGAGGTCCACACTGAAACCTCCGTCGTCAAAGTAACCGCAAGCGGAATAACGCTTGACCATCAGAACGCGCACACTGAAATTGAAACCGCGGCCGTCGTCTGGGTCGCGGGCGTTCGCGTGAATCCGTTGATTGAGCAACTTGCGATCGAGAAGGATCGTCGCGGATTAATAATCGTCCAGCCAACGCTGCAAGTTCGCGGACATGAAAACGTCTTCGCGCTCGGAGACATCGCCTTTTACCAGGATGTCGTCCCGACGCTGTCGGGCACTGCTCAGCTTGCGTTCCAGCAATCGAGTTTACTTGCGCGCAACGTAAAGGCGTTCGTCGAAGGACGCGAATTGAAGTCGAAACATTTCGTCGAGCTAGGTGAAGCTGTAAGTCTGGGCACTGAGCGTGCCGCCGTGCTCTCAGCCGGTAAAGTGATCGGTGGGCCCTTGGCGCGCCAAGCGCGATTTGCCATGTACACCTCGCGCCTGCCCACCTGGCATCATCGCCTGCGGGTCGGCGCCAGTTGGTTCTTCGAAGGCACCGAGCCTCGCCCACTCCAGCCACTGGGATTCTGAGTGCCGCCTTTAGATCTCAACAATGAACCGAGCAGAATCTGACTTAACACCAACATCAACCGGCGACATGCCTGCCGAAGAGTTTCGCCGTTTTGGTCACGAGATTATCGATTGGATCGCTGATTATTTCGAGCGAATCGAAGGGCTGCCGGTCCTGGCCCAGATAGAACCGGGAGAATTAAGAGCGCAACTACCCGAAACACCACCGCAGACAGGCGAGTCGATGGAGGCAATTCTCGCCGATGTCGACCGCTTGATCGTCCCCGCGCTAACCCACTGGAGCCATCCTTCATTCTTCGCATACTTCGCCACCTCAACCTCGGCGCCGGGAATTTTTGGTGAATTGCTGAGCGCAGCGTTCGACGTGAAGTCGATGTTATGGCGCACCTCGCCGGCGGCGACGGAACTGGAAGAGGTCGTGCTCGATTGGCTGCGACAGATGATTGGATTGGACAATGGGATGAGCGGCTTCATTTACGATACCGCTTCAGTTTCCAGCATGCACGCAATAGCCGCCGCGCGCGAGGGTGTCGAGCTGCGCATTCGCGAAGAAGGCATGAGTGGCCGAAACGATTTGCCGTTGCTACGTGTCTATGCCTCGGAACAAGCGCACTCTTCGATCGACAAAGGAATCATCACACTTGGTTTGGGCCAGCGCGCGCTGCGAAAGATTCCTGCCGATAGTGAATTCCGTTTGGATGCGAAGGCGCTCGCGGAATCAATCGACGAAGACAAGCGCAACGGAATGCTCCCTTTCTGTGTGGTGGCGACGGTTGGCACAACATCGACTTCCAGCGTCGATCCGGTTCCGGCGATTGTTGAGATTTGCGAAAAGCACGCGATGTGGCTGCACGTCGATGCTGCGTATGCGGGCTCAGCCGCCATCGTTCCTGAATTGCGTCAGATTCTTGACGGTTGCGACCGCGCAGATTCGTTGGTGCTAAACCCTCACAAGTGGTTGTTTACTCCATTCGATCTTTCCGTGCTTTATTGTCGCCACTTGGATTTGCTGCGGCGCGCTTTTTCGCTCGTCCCTGAATACCTGCGCACGCCGGAACAGGAAAAAGTGCGCAGCGGCTCTGATTATGGTGTACAGCTCGGACGTCGTTTTCGCGCCCTGAAGCTTTGGATGATCATTCGCTACTTTGGTCATGAAGGCTTGGCTGCAAGGATTCGCGAGCATTGTCGTTTGGCAAAGTTGTTTGCGTCATGGATCGAAGAGTCAAGCGATTGGGAGTTGATGGCGCCCGTGCCATTCGGGCTGGTTTGTTTTCGGGCGTGTCCTTCAGACGGAGGCGAAACAGAAGAAATTCAAGCGAAAAGACTAGACGCGCTCAACGAAGCAGTTATGCACGGCGTCAACGCCACCGGCAAAGCATTTCTGTCGCACACTAAGCTGAACGACAAACTAACTTTGCGACTTTCAATTGGAAATATTCGGACGACTGAGCGACATGTGCGGCGGGTTTGGGAATTACTGAACGAGCAACTGGCTCGACTGCAATGAGAAAGAAATTTCCCGCAAAAGCGCAAAAAGCGCAAAGGAGTTTCGGGGCGAGTAGATAGCTCAAGCGTTTCAATCCCGTCAGTCACAAACGGAGCCAACCGATATGTATTTCTTGGCGTTCTTTGCGCCTTTGCGGGAAACCTGTAGATCCCCCTGAGAAGGAACCCCCAAGAATGACGAGAACGAAATCGCCACCGTAGTTGTCGATGCGGCCCTGAAAATTCACAGAGCATTGGGTCCCGGTCTACTCGAGTCTGTGTATGAGGCAACCCTCGCTTTCGAATTGGAACGGCGTGGCCTAAGAGTGCTGACTCAGCAGGGCGTGCCTGTGATCTGGGAAGACGTGAAATTGGACGTTGGCTTTCGGCCCGACATTATCGTAAACGACAAGGTCATAATAGAAATCAAATCCATCGAGGCGATTGCGCCTGTGCACCGAAAGGTTCTTGAAACATATCTGCGACTTACGGGACTGCATCTTGGACTACTAATCAATTTCAACGTGGAGTTAATCAAGAATGGAATTCAAAGAGTGGTCAATCGGCTGCCGGAGTAGTGTCAGAGAACGGAAGAAGTTTCCCGCAAAGGCGCAAAGGCGCGAAGAGGCTCAGATCGTTGGCGCCCTTCACTGCTCCGGGAACAGGATGCAAGAGACTAAGAGAAATCGTCCGAGGCTCTTCGCGCCTTTGCGCCTTTGCGGGAAACTTCTTTTGCCTTTTCTTTTCGTCCTCTCCATCAACGCCCAACCTCGCCGTGCAATGATGCCAGCCGACATCCTTCGTCTCGCCTCCCTCAGCGATGCCGAAGTTTCGCCCGATGGTGAATGGGTCGTATATACCGTATCGATCAATGACGGCAACCAGACAGTCAGCACGCTGTGGCTGGTTCGGCCGGGCGAAAGATTTTTCAGAATTCCGCCGACCGGCCGTCTGCCCGAACAGCGGCGCAATCCGGAAACTCCCATAACACCTGGCCGGTTGTTACTGCCCTCCGGCTGGAACGCCGCGAATCCGCGTTGGTCGCCTGATGGCAAAAGCATCGCCTTCGTTTCCACCCACGAAGAGCGACACGGCATTTGGGTAACCGACCTGGCAGGGCATCTGCCACGATTCGTTGCGACCGTGCGTGAGACAAATTTCTTCATCACTTATGCCGGCGAGTCGTTCGCGTGGTCGCCTGACTCAAAAATGATCGCGTACGTCTCGGCAAGTGAGGAGGCTGATCAGGACTTCATTGCCAACTCAAGCAGGAGTGACGATCCGCGGGTTATCGATCGCATTCAATACAAGTCTCGCACGGCTCTCGCCGACCGTGTGCGCCCGCATGTCTGGATCGTGAACGCCGAAAGGACGGACAACGAGCCACGTCAATTGACCTCAGGTCCTTATTACGATCATGCGCTCAGCTTCAGCCCGCGCGGCGATGAAATTGCGTTTCTCTCAAATCACGAAACCGATCCTGACGCGAATAACAACTCCGATATCTTCGCCGTCAATCTGCAAGCCCAAGTCCGTCAGATTACGCAAACACCGGGCTGCGAATACGAACCCGCGTGGTCGCCAGATGGGAAATGGATTGCATACACCGCTACCAAGCGCGATGTGACGACAATCGATAGCATCGCGGAAGACGCCCACGTTTGGATTACGTCGGTGAGTGGGGATAGTCGACGCGAGTTGACCGCGGATTTGGACCAGCGCGCACGGGCACCGCGCTGGAGATCCGATAGTGGAGCAATCTACTTTTCGGCGAACGACCGCGGACAGAGTCTTGTCTATGAAGTCACTGTAGACCAGGGCAAGATTCAAATCGTTTTTGGCGCAACGGACCGAATCGGAGGCAGCACCACTTTTCCGGAGTCTAGAGGCTCGCTCGATTCCACCGCTTCGATCATCGTCGATCAGCGCATTCAGGTTAGCTCATTCAGTCGCTCTAATCAGTTGGACGCCGGCGAATTCGGGTCTGCACCGAATCGGGTTCCAATTCGAATGAGCACGATCGCGGCGGTAATTAGCGATCCCGCGCATCCAGGTGAATTATGGGTTGGAAGAGGAAATATCCTGAGACGTGTCACGACCCATAATGATGCTTTCCGTCGGTCTGTTACTTTAGTTGAGCCCGAAGAGCTTCGATTCAAAACTTCCGATGGCGCAGAGATTCAAGGTTGGTTGATGAAGCCATTGGGTTGGCGCGACGACCGCAAGTACCCGTTAATTCTCGGTATCCATGGCGGGCCACATGGGATGTATGGCTATGCTTTCAATCCAACTTTCCAGGTTTATGCGGCCCAAGGCTACGGAGTTCTTTATCTCAACCCACGTGGCTCAAATGGCTACGGACAGAAGTTTTCTGACGGCACGCTGAACGAATGGGGCGGCGGCGATTACCGAGATTTGATGGCTGGAGTTGATGAGGTGCTGCGCCGCTATTCGTGGATCGATCGCGACCGCTTAGGAGTTACCGGCGGCAGCTATGGTGGTTTCATGACGAACTGGATCATTACACAGACCCCGCGCTTCAAGGCCGCGGTGTCAGTCGCCAGCGTCAGCAATCTGATCAGTTTCTATTCGACTTCACTTTATCAGGACTTGATTCACGCGGAGTTTGGTGGCTTTCCCTGGGACAATTACGAGCTGCTGTGGCAATGGTCGCCTCTGCGTTACGTGAAGCAAGCACTGACGCCCACGCTTTTTATCCATGGCGAACAGGACAACGACGTGCACATAACCCAAGCTGAAGAGATGTACATGGCGCTGCGCCGTCGTGGCGTCGAAACTGTTTTCGTTCGTTATCCGCGCGAAGGTCATAGCCTCCGCGAGCCAAAGCATCGCGTCGATGTGCTGGAGCGAACGCTGGCGTGGTTTGATAAATTTCTGAAGTAAAGAGAGGTAAGCAAATGTTGACCCACATAGTTGTCTGGAAGTATCGGGCGGATGTTCCGCAAGCGACGCGCGAAGATCATATTGAGCGGCTCCGCTCGTTACGTTCGATCGTTCCGGGAATTGAAAGCTTAAGTGTGGGATTCGATACGCTACATCTGCCGCGTTCATTCGACACTGGTCTGGTCGCAATCTTTCACGACCGAGCTGCGCTCGATGCTTATACCATCCATCCGGAACACGTGAAGGTTGCCGAATTTGGACGCAGCCTCAGCGACATGGTGGCGTCGGTTGATTTCGAAACTGACTATGCGGGGCACTAGCCCGATTTGCGAGTCTGAATCGAGTTGATCATGAAGCGCAAGATTTTATTGATAACGTTGGGACTCGTGGTTGCCTCCCAACTTCCTTTTGCGTATCGCCGTTACCGCCTCAGCCGCCTTCACAATTCAATTGAACAGCTCGCTTCACAACGATCGGTTCAGCCCACCGACAGCGAGTACATCGATTACAAAGGTGTCATTCATGTTCATTCTTCGCTTGGCGGGCATAGCACCGGCAACTTCGCGGAATTGATTTCAGCCGCGAAGACTAATCAACTCGATTTTGTGATCATTACCGAGCATCCGCAGGCGGACTTTGATACGGCGGCGATGACCTTGACTGGAACGCACGCCGGCGTGCTGTTCGTGAATGCCAATGAAGTCACAACCGCTGATGGCGATCGATTGGTTTTGATTCCCGGGTCCGCAGATGCAGCGTCGATGAGCGTGAAATCAACGCGGGAAGTGGCCGATAAACAGAAAGATTCCGGCGGGCTCTCGATCGTAGCTTATCCCACTGATTCTCAAACCTGGCGATCAATTCCGGTCGATGGAGTCGAGGTCTACAATCTATTCACAAATGCCCTCGCCGCGAACCCAGTCATATTGTTCTTTGACGGTCTTTGGTCTTATGGGCGCTATCCTGAGCTGATGTTTGCAAACTTTTTCGCTCGGCCAGCGGAAAACCTGAAGCGATGGGATGAAGCGATCGCTAAAGGCAACCGCAAGTTGGCGGCTACTGCTGGCAACGATGCGCATTCGAATATTGGACTGAGTGTAAACGATGCTTCGGGCAAACAGTGGCTGGGCGTCAAACTCGATCCTTATGAACGAAGTTTCCAAGTCGTGCGCACGCACGTGCTGATCAAGAAAGACAGAGGACTCACGCGCGAGTCGTTGCTCGAGGCAATTGCGAATGGCCATTGCTACGTGTCATTCGATCTTTTTGGCGACGCAAAGGGTTTTATCTTCCAGATCACAAGTCCGGAGCGACGAATCATGGGAGACGAAATCGGGTTCGGGAACGGTTTGCGTGTGATGGTCAGCGCCCCGCTCATCAGCCGCATCGTTCTTTCCAGAGATGGAAGCGCAATTGATGAAAAATCCGGTTCGAGAGTCGAGTTTCCTATTAACTCGAAAGGCGCTTATCGCGTCGAAGCATATCTGGATTCCCTCCCCGCGCCTGCCACGGGCAAACCATGGATTCTGTCAAATCCCATTTACGTCAAATGAGATGCTTCTTCGTTGCGACTTACGCCCTTCTTTTCTTTGCGGCTTCACAGGAAACTCAAGTCACCCGTTCACGCAAAGACGCAAAGAAAAGAAATACGTAAGTCACACTGCACAAGCACCTTGAACGCGTGCGCAGGGTTGTGTTAATCTGTGTTTGGCCTAGTTGGCCGCTTTCCGTGCCCGTCTTCACATTCCCGAATAAAGACAATGGTAACCAAGGCGAACCATTTCGATTTCGAGTGGTGGGTAGTTCAGAAGCGCGCTGTATATGTTACGGCGATGGTGCTCGGACTGTCGGCGATAGTGGGCGGGGCGAGTCTATATGTCTGGAAGTACGGCAACCCGCTCAAGGGAATTGCCGCCCGGGCCGATTCACCCGCGGGCGCGCGATTTATGTCTTTCGAAGGCGACGTGCGGGTGGTTCGCGCCGCGACGCGCCAGGTAGTCTTCGCGAACAATGATACTCAGCTATATCCGGGCGACACAGTGCAAACGCAAGCAGATGGACGCGCGCGCATCGGGATGGCGGACGGCTCGACGGTCGTCGTTCGGCCCAACAGCACGATTATTATTCGCGATAACGCCAGCGCCGAAGACGGCAAGCGCTCGAACGTTCACGTCGTGGTCGATAGCGGCCAGATGCTGGTGCGCACAGAACAGCAGAGCGAAGACAACAAAAGCGTGATCGAGACGCCGAAGACGCAAAGCCAGATCACCGGGCAAACTCAAGCGAGCTTTGGCGTCAATCCGGAAGGCACGGAAGAGATTCGCGTCAACAGCGGCAGAGTTGACAGCTCGAACAGGGCAGGCGAACGCCTGTCAGTGCAAGGCGGTGAGTACGTGTCCGTCAATCAATCCGGAACCTTGTCGAAGCCACAGCGCTTGTTGGATGTGCCCCAACCGTTGCAGCCGCGCGATCTGGAAAGGATCCCAGCGAGCAGCAACGCTTCGGCGAGTGTGGTTTTGCGCTGGCAAAAGCCTCAGTCGGGTGTACCTTCATACTATCGTGTCGAAGTTGCAACTTCGCCCTTCTTTGTTCCCGAAGGAAAAGTGATCGAGCGCGATCAATTGATAGTCACGCAGTTTGAAGTGAGCGACCTGCGTTCTGGCGCATACTTCTGGCGCGTGCGCGCAACCGCCGCCTCAGGACAGACCAGTGACTGGAGCGAGCCATTAAAGTTCATCGTTGCTACTCAAGGCAATAATCTATCTGAGGTTCCCGTAGCCAACCTGTCTGCCGTTCATCTCGGGGGCAACGTCTATATCATTCGCGGTACCAGTTCACCCGGCGTGACGTTGCGAGTTTCGGGGCGTGAAGCAACCGCCGCCAGCGATGGTAGCTTTCAAATTCAGGTTAGCGCGCCACCAAGTACACGTGAAGTGACAGTTTTGGCCTACGATTCACAAGGGAACAGTAGCCAATATCGCGTGCCGCTCATCCGAGCGAGCTAAGAAGCGTTTTCCTCACATCGACCGCCCCCCAGGCAAATCCTCTTTCAATAGCACAGACCTCGGTTTGTGTTTAGTGGAGAACGCAGACCCAGGGTCCGTGCAGCTCGCGAATGAACAAGCAAGTCATAGTACTAACTGATGCCAAGGCCAAACCGGCGGGCGAACTGCTTGAAATCCTCAGGGCGGCAGACATTTCGTTCATAACGGACGACTGGCGCGAGACACACACGTCAGCAGCATCGAATTGGACTGATAGTAATCCTAATTCGTGTGAGCCGCTGGCGGTCATTTACGAAGTAAGCGCCGACTCGAACGCGGAAGAACTTGCTCTCGTTATTTGTCGTGCGACCACGGAGTGGCCTTCAGTTCCGGTTGTCGTTTGCCGCGCGGAGCCAACTGAGCGACTGACGCGCGGCGCGACGCCACCTACCGCAGAGCAGCTAAAGCGACTCGGTTTTCGTGCAATTGCCGACAGCCCGGCGCAATTGCCCGCGTTGTTAAGGCAAGTCGAGGAAATTCCGGGCACTGGTGAATTGAGGCCGCCGGACAACTTCAGGAGTATTCCCGAAAGCGGCGCCTTCTCGCTCCCGACACACGCTCGCAGTGAAGACCTCCGCACCGCATTCGCTTTGCTGGCGTCGCTTCACCTCGCGTCGAATCAAAAAGAGGCCGCTCAGGCCGCGCTCGGCGGGGTCGCGCAGCTGATTAACGCCGATCGCTGGTCGATATTCCTGGTGTCGCAAGCGTCCACTGAGAATTTGACGTTCGCAGCACTCGCCGGCAGCGTGGTTTCTGCAAATGGCGAGTTAGCATTTGATGAGGAATCGCGAGATGAACTACTTGATGGTTTCGCACAACCTATCGAGGCGGAAACCAGGGCTACGCATGAAGCCGCAGCGATGATGAAAGCCGTTAGAAGGAGCGAGAATGGTCGTCGCGTCATGGCCCTGCCTTTGATCAGCGGCGAGAGAGTTCTCGGGGTATTGGAAGGTGTCCGCAGTAGCGCCGACCGGCGTTCATTCTCACAATCCGAAACGATGTTGCTCGAGGCGCTGGCGATTTCGATCGCGGCGGCGCTCGCCAATTCCGTTCGCATAGCCGAAGCCGAACGGTTATCGCTCACTGACGATCTCACCAGGCTGCACAATGCGCGTTATCTGCGCCAGTTTTTGGTTAACGAGATCAAACGCGCTCGTCGTTACAGCTCAAGCGTTGCGGCTGTGTTTCTCGACCTTGACGATTTCAAGCTGGTCAACGATCAGCATGGACACCTGGTCGGCTCGCATGTGCTCATGGAAGTGGCGGCGCTGCTCTTGCCATCGGTGCGCGACACCGATTGCGTTGTGCGATATGGCGGCGATGAATTTCTACTAGTATTGCCGGATGCGGGACTGGAGGACGCCATCCAGATTGCCGAACGCACCCGGGCTAAAATCGAGAGACAGCGATTTAACGGCGGTCGCCGATTGAAAATCTCGCTGACGGCCAGCTTAGGAGTGGCGGTTTTCCCCCAACATGCGTTGTCGCCGCAGCAGTTGATTGCGTGTGCCGATCGGGCGATGTATCATGCGAAGGCCGCCAAGAAGAACTCTGTTTGGGTTATCAACGACTCGACCGCAGCTCGTGCGAGCGACCACCCCGATACTAATCCGACAGTCCCGACTCAATTTCAAAGAATTCCCGACGAAAAGTTAATTTCGTAATAGCGTTAGCGCGTGAATCGTTGTATCTTTACATTTCGGCTCTGCTTCGAGTTGTTTTGCGGATTTGCCAAGCCACTTGCGACATCGCGGTTCCTAAGCTGCTTCGGATAATAACCGCTTACCTCTTCGGGCAAATTCATCATTCAGTCAGGGATTTTTCAGATGGCTTTTAAATCACTTTTTAGTTTGTTCTCCAGCGACTTGGCAATCGACTTGGGCACGGCCAATACCCTGGTTTACGCGAAGGGGCGCGGCATCGTGGTCTCGGAACCTTCGATCGTGGCCATCAACAAAATAACCAACGCCGTCGAGGCTGTGGGCCGCGACGCTAAGGACATGCTGGGCCGAACGCCGGGTAACATCGTCGCCATCCGTCCGATGAAAGATGGCGTGATTGCAAACTTTGAAGTGACCGAAAAGATGTTGCAGCATTTCATTCGCAAAGCACACAATGGCAAGACCTGGGTCAGCCCGCGAGTCGTGATCGGCATTCCTTCGGAGATAACCCAAGTCGAACGACGCGCGGTCGAAGATTCAGCTTATCGGGCGAAGGCGTCGGAAGTTTACCTCGTCGAAGAAGCGATGGCCGCGGCGATCGGGGCGGGACTGCCGATCACGGAACCGCACGGCAATATGGTCGTCGACATCGGGGGAGGCACGACGGACATCGCAGTGATTAGCTTGAGCGGCATCGTTTACTCGCGTTCGGTGCGCGTCGCCGGCAACGAGATGGACGAAGCCATCACGCAGTACATCAAACGCAAATATAACCTTTTGATTGGCGAGCGCACGGCTGAGGCGATTAAGATCGAACTCGGTTCCGCGTTCCCACTGGACGAAGAACTCTCATTTGAAGTGCGCGGACGCAATCTGATCGAAGGAATCCCAAAAACGATTACGATTACCGACGAAGAAATTAGGGAAGCGCTGGCCGATTCAGTCTCGACGATCATCAATGCGGTCCGTGTCGCCCTGGAGCGGACGCCTCCGGAACTGTCTGCCGACATAGTCGAGCGAGGCATCGTCCTCACCGGCGGCGGAGCGCTCTTGAAAAACCTCGACAAAAGACTCTCAATTGAAACCGGTCTGCCGGTTTCGTTGGCCGAAGATCCGCTTGCTTCGGTGGTGCTGGGCACAGGCAAGATGCTTTCTGACTTCGATTTGCTCAAGCGGGTGAAATGGGACAATAGCTTGACGAGCGGAATGTAACAAGATTGCGGACTTCGGATTGCGGATTTCGGATTGGGTTCGCGCCGGAGTTGAAATAAAGCAGGACAATTCGCAATCCGAATTCCGCAATCCGAAATTCGCCCATGGCTGCCATTCGCACTCAGAGAGAAATTCGTCAGCGCGCTCCCTGGTGGCTGATTGCTCTGCTGGCTCTGAATTTCGGCTTGATGACCTACGACGCTCGGGACGTTGCTACTAAACAGCGCAAGATTCGCGCGATGGCACAAACGGTCGCCGATCCTTTCGAGCGCGCCGGCTCGGGTGTGGGGAATTGGATCGGCGGATTCTTTGGCAGTTTCGGCGAACTGCGGCGCGCTTCCGCGGAGAACCAGCAATTACGTGAACAGGTCAAGCAAATGCAAATGGAGCTGCGCGACAACGCCCCAAAAGCGGCCGAGGCTGAACGGCTCGAAAAACTCCTCGGCTTAAGTACCAACGCCGGCTTTAAGACAGTCGCCGCGCGCGTGATTGCCAGAGATCCTTCGATGTGGTTCGACAATATCACGATCGATAAAGGCCGCTGGGTCGGTGTGGAAGTCAACATGCCGGTGGTTACGCCTGAAGGTATCGTCGGCCGGGTAATCTCGACCAGTCCTTTGAACGCGCAGGTGATGTTGATCACGAATGAGAAATCCGGCGCGGGCGCCATTGTCGGCCAACTGGGCCAATCGAGCGCGTTGGGATCGATCAAGGGTCTTGGCGAATCCGGCCTGTTGGAAATGCGTTACGTTTCCGGGCTTGAAAAGGTCCAGTCCGGCGATATCGTCAAGACCACCGGGCAAGATGCGATCTATCCGCCAGGCTACAACGTGGGCGAAGTAGTTGAGGTCAAGTCAGGCTCAGCGACGCAGACTCAAGTAATACACGTCCGGCCCGGCGCGGGGTTAGAGCGGCTCAAAGAAGTTGCCGTGCTGCTGTATCACCCGCCGCCACGGTCAGAATCAGATCAATCGCTCCCCAATGTCGAGAAGAAAGTAAGCAGTAAACCGTAAACAAACCATTTTTCATTTGTCATTTATGTCTCTGACAAATTCCCTGCGCGCCCGACAAGCAGTACCACAACGACCGATTTGAATGCGATTCAACAAATGACAACTGAAAAATGTCAAACTACAAATGGAAAATGAATTTGCCTCCTGCTCGCTGACAAATGCGCCAACTCAAGATCGCAGCGGTATTGATCGTCGCTATTGCTTTACAATCTGCGCTGCGTGCCGTTTGGCAACCACTGGCTTATGTGGATCTCACGCTGGTTCTGGTGGTCCATTTCGCGCTCCAACGCGAGCCACTGAATGCGTTGTTTGTGGCCGCGGCCGCCGGCTTGACCTTGGACGCGTTGGGGGGCGGGTTGTTGGGAGCCGGAGGCTTTTCAAAAGTGCTTACTGCTTACGCGGTTTACTTTGTGGCACAGCGGGTGATGCTCGATACGACGCTGCTGCGCATTCCGGTTTTGGCAGGGGCCAGTCTGATCGATAATGTGGTCTACGTCGGCATGCATCGGCTGCTGGGGCAAACGCCGCCGATGCCCTTCGTGCAGTCACTGTCGTACAAACTAATCGCTACTACGGTTATCGGCACGGCTTTACTCCACCTGTATGACTCTTACTTCAGCACGAAGGCCCGGCAGCGGCAACAATTCACGGTCCGTCGTCGGGTGGCGCGACGAGGGGCAGGGTCGTTGAGAAGAGGGAGAAGGATGTGAGATCTGATTGGAATTGCAAATTGAAAATTGGAAAGATGCAAATTGAACTGGTCCTTGCCGGCCCCTCCAACTCACTGAGCACAAAGAACAAAGTACAAAGTACGAAGCACAAAGTCCAAAAACAGGCAACATAGCGGCAAGAACCAAGCACTAAGACAAAACACTAAGCACGAAGAACTTCCTAAAATGAAATTCGTTGACGATTCACAGAATCTGCGCGGCCGGTTGCACCTGATTCAGGCCTTGGTGCTGGTGCTGCTAGGCGTTCTCAGTGTCCGGCTCTACCTGCTGCAAATAGTCAACGGATCTCGTTACGCCGAGATTGCTGAGAATCAGCGCATCCGATTGCTGCCGATTCCCGCGCCCCGCGGCGTGATCTTCGATCGGAATGGAAAACTACTGGTAGACTCAAGACCTATTTACAGCATCATCCTTTCGCGCGAGGATACGAAAGGTATCGACCGGTACACGCTGATAAAGCCGCTCGCTGAAGGTCTCGGTCTCGATCCTGAAATCTTGCGCGAGCGGTTCGACCAGGTAAAACTGCAGCCCGCTTTCGAGTCGATCCTGATCAAGGAAGGGGCTTCCCAGGCTGACATTGCCTGGGTCGACGCCCATCAGTTGGAAGTTCCGGCGCTGCGCGTCGAGCAAACCCCTCAGCGACGCTACCCTCCTAATGGCCTGCTGGCCCACGCGCTCGGCTACGTGCAGGAGATAAGCCCGGAACAACTCGAAGAGCCGCGCTACAAAGAGAAGCATTACAAGCCGGGCGATATCATTGGCCAAAATGGAATCGAATACGTTTACGACGAATATCTGCGGGGCCGCGACGGTTATCGCAAAGTCATCGTCGACAGTCGCGGACACATTCAGAAGGAGATCGAAGTGGTGCCGCCGCAACCAGGCCAGGATTTGGTGACGACTATCGATCTGGATTTGCAGCAAGCGGCGGAGGAGCAGTTGCAGAAATCGCCGACCAAGCGCGGCGTGATCGTCTCGATGGATCCGAACAATGGCGAGATCCTAGCCCTAGCCTCGTATCCCACGTTTGATCCCAATCTGTTTTCGCAACGCATCGCCACCAAAGCCGGTCGCGCGGAATACGCGGCGCTGCTGAACGATCCTCATAAACCTTTGCTGAATCGCGCGATTCAGGGAGCGTATCCGCCCGGTTCAACCTGGAAAATTCCCATGGCCGTGGCGGGACTACAACAAGGGGCAATCACGATTGACCGCTCAAATCTGGTCTGCGGTGGTGGCATCCAGATCGGAAATAAGTTCACGCGCTGTATGGGTAACCATGGCAGTCCCGACATTCGCACTGCGATCACGAGATCACGGATACTTTTATCGGCTAGGTTTGAAGATGACCATTAGCGGCATCATGACTATGGTTGATGAATTCGACATCAACAAGCGCACGGGAATCGATCTGCCGCACGAGATAATCAGCACCACGCCATCGCCCGATTTGAAGGCCCGCATGAATCCGCGCGACTCGGAATGGCGCGATATCGATACCGTCTATGCTTCGTTCGGACAGGTTTACGATATCGTGACGCCAATTTCGATGTTGCGGACGGTTGCGGGTGTCGGTGTCGGCGGCAAACTCTACGTTCCGCATTTGCTTAAAGAGGTGCGCCAGGTCGGACAGCAGAGTGAACCCGATTATCGTCCGGCGCACGCTTTCCAGTCGCTGGATCCGCAGCGGCCTAATCCAAAGATCGTTTCGATTCCTGAAGACCAGCACAAAGTCGTCGTCGACGGAATGTGGGGCGTAGTCAACAACGGCGGCACTGCGGGCGCAATCAAGATGGCCGGTTTCGACATCGCGGGGAAAACCGGCACGGCCCAGGTTGTGGGATTGGGCAAAGATACAGGTGCAAATAGAGATCACTCGTGGTTTGTTTCTTATGCGCCGGCGTATAAACCTGAAATCTCAATCATTTGCCTGATCGAAAACTCTGGCTTCGGCAGTCAGCACGCCGCCCCGGCCGTGCGCGCAATCTACGACGTTTACTATGCGAAGACCCGGCCGCAGCCCGAAGCGCCGAAAAATAATATCGCGTTGAGGATTCGCTAAAGAACCTTATGACGCAAAGGAAACTGAAGGCCACATGATTTTTCTTACTGCTTACTGCTCACTGCTCACTGCCTACTGATTCTCATGGTTGCCATTATTCAAAAGCGCAAGATGAGAGATTTCGATTGGCTGGTCGCCGCCATGGCCATCGGCATCGTCAGTTTTGGCGCGTGGGAAATCCACAACGCCCAGCCAACGGAGACGTTCTGGCAGAAGCAACTGATCGGTCTCGGCATCGCATTCGTCGCTATGCTGGCGATTGCATTTACCGATTATCGTCGGCTGGTTGAAATTGCGCCGATTCTTTACGCTCTCGGACTTGTGCTTTTAGTGGTCGTGTTGGTCCCCGGCATCGGCATGAAAATCAATGGCCAGCGCTGCTGGATCAAGTTACCCGGCGCCGGACAGTTTCAACCGTCTGAGTTTGTGAAGATTCCCGTCGTGCTGATGCTGGCAAAGTATTTCGGCAAGCATCGCAGCGGCTTGCTCACCTGGAAGGAGTTCTTCACCGGCTGTGCGATTCTCGGTTTGCCGATGGCGTTGATTTTGTTGGAGCCCGATCTCGGCCAGGCGATCACTTACCTGCCTCTGCTCGCCGTCGTTTTTTTTCTGTCATCCGTCCGCATGTGGATTGTCGCAGCGGCCCTCGTCGGCTGCTTTGCGGGCGCGCCGTTAGCTTATACCGTTGGTGTGAAGACCGGCTTGTTGCATGGCTACAAGCTCGAGCGCATTAACGTGATTCTAGATCCTGAAAACGCCGACAAGCGCGGCTTTGGTTATCATACGTGGCAGTCGATGGTCACCGTCGGAGAAGGTGGGTTGACGGGTTCGCGTGATTCTGAGTATTCGCAAAGCAGTTTGAAGTTTCTGCCCGAGCCGCACACCGACTTCATCTTTGCAGTCACCGCAGAGACGACCGGCTTCGTCGGTTGCCTGCTGTTGTTGGCATCGTACGCGGTGTTGCTGACCCGCTTGATCACCGATGCGCGCCGTTCCCGCGACCGGACCGGAATGCTGGTCATCATGGCAATCGTGGGTGGATTAATCTTTCAGATCTTCCTTAACGTCGGGATGGCGGTCGGATTGCTGCCGGTGATTGGCATCCCCCTACCGTTGATGAGCGCCGGTCTGTCTTCCGTGCTCGCCACTTTTATCGCGATCGGTTTTGCGATCAGCGTGCAACTGCGGCGATTCGTGAACTAGCCACTATCCGCAGATTTCGCAGATTACACCGATAACTGACACGAAAAGCAATCTGCGACATCGGCGTAATCTGCGGATGATTCAGTCTTCTCCTTACGGACAACCTGAAATCACCGTGTAAGCCGGCCCGGATTCCACCGCATCGTTGCCATTTCCCTGGTCGTGCGGAACGGTGACCTTTGCGGTCGCGAAGCCGGTGTTGCTCGCCGCATCTCTCACGCTGAAAGTGATTGTATAGACGCGGCGGTCGCCATTGCCATCGCGGTCGGCCCGCAATTGCACCGACTTGCAGTCCGATGCGATGACAATATCACCGCTGGCGCGGGCGTCGGCGATTTTCCGGCGCGCGTCAAGTGCGCCAGCCTCTCATGGCATACGCTGCACGCGGCGCTGAATGATCAACAAGCCATATCGACCGAATGAGTGAGGTCGGATTGCCAGATGAAAAAGAGGGCGCCAGTAATCGGCGCCCTCTTTGTTGTTTTCGTTTAGAACGCGGGCCGAGCCCTCTGGTAGGCAGGTCCGGTCGTTAGTAAGTGATATTCCAGGTTCCAAAGGGCATGAATGGGTTGCCGTCTTTGTCTTTGACTTTAACGTCGATCGTGTCCTTTGGTCCGGGACCGGCAGCGGTGCTCACTGTGAAACCGCTTCGCAGGTAGTAATTATTCGCTGTTCCGCCAAT
>QHXG01000165.1 GCA_003222845.1 Acidobacteriota bacterium
GGTTCATGCGCGCTTCCGTTCCCAGCCCAAGCACGTCCTGCATCGGAACGATCGCCGTGTTGGCGACGGAAGCAAACAACGCGCGGATGAAATCCCAATGAATCTCCTGGCCATCGGTCTTCAGATACTTCATACAGAATTCGCGTTCGCATTCAATTTGTTTCGCGTTTCGCGTCGAGCCTTCGCCGGCCACGCTATTAAACCATCCCACCGTGGTGTCGTTGTCGTGCGTTCCCGTATAGGCGACAACATTGCAGCGGTAGTTGTGGGGCAGATCGATATTCTTCGGGTCGCTGCTGAACGCAAATTGCAAAATGCGCATGCCGGGAAAACCAAAGTCATCCCGCAATCTCTCAACGTCAGGTGTAATCACACCCAGGTCTTCGGCGATGATTGGCAATTCGCCGAGAGCGTTGCGAATCGCGGTGAACAATTCTCGACCGGGAGCTTCGACCCAGCGGCCACGCTCCGCAGTCGCGTCGCCTCCCGGAATTTCCCAACACGCGGCAAATCCGCGGAAGTGATCGATCCGCGCAATATCAACCATTCGCAAAGTGGCCCGCACGCGTTCAATCCACCACGTGAAACCATCGGAGAGCATGCGCTCCCAATTGAAGATCGGATTTCCCCAGTACTGGCCCGTCTTGCTGAAATAATCCGGCGGCACGCCGGCGACCACGATCGGCGTGCCATCGGGATTGAGCTTGAACTGATCGGGATTGGTCCAGACATCCGCCGAATCATGCGCCACAAAGATCGGAACGTCGCCGACCATTTTGACGCCGCGCCGGTTGCAGTAGGACTTCAGATCGAACCATTGTTTGAAGAAGAGAAACTGATAGAACTTCTGCGCTTCGATCTCGTCATGAAGTTCCTCACGAGCGCGCCCCAGGGCCGCGGGTGTACGCCGAGCCAGAGGTTGTTCCCACTGGTACCATGCGGCGCCACCATGCGCGGTTTTCAGCGCGCGGAATAATGCATAGTCGTCAAGCCACGAAGCGTTTCGCTCAGTGAACGTCTCGAACGCACCGCCGAATTCGGTGTCTGTGGTTTGCTGATATACGGCGAATGCTTCTTTGAGAACGGGATCCTTTATTTCATGCGCGCGCGCAAAATCGACGTGGGCGGATGGCCCAGAAGAAACCTCGCTCAACTCATTTTTTCCCAGCCCTTCGTCTGAAAGACGCGCCGGACTAATCAACAACGCGTTGCCGGCAAAAGCCGAATAGCAGGCGTAAGGCGAATCGCCGTACCCAGTTGGTCCCAGGGGCAGAACTTGCCAAAGACTCTGCCCGCTGGCGACCAGAAAATCTGCAAATCGGTACGCTTCATCTCCGAGATCGCCAATTCCAAAGCGCCCGGGTAGCGATGTCGGATGAAGCAGAATGCCGCTGGCTCTGGGAAATGTCATGACTTGCGAAAACGCCGAACGTAATTCACCAGCAGTTTGATTTCGCTGGGCCTAAGTTTCTTTCCAAACGCAGGCATCCCACCTTTGCCGTGACTCACGATCGAGACCAGCCGTCCTGGGCTCGTGATGTCAGAATGCTTGCGCCACCACTCGGCACCAGTGAAATCCGGCGCGTTGTAAGTGTGCCCGAGCGGAGTGTCCGCACGCCCATCGGCCCCATGACAACGCGCGCAATTAGTCCGGAACAGATCGACGACTAGAGTAGAACTCCGTTTAGATTGCGCACGTGTGCGCTGACCCTCGAGCGCGCTGACAATTCCCCTCTCCCTTTGGGAGAGGGTTAGGGTGAGGGGTTTAGCATGACAGGTAATAAAACTACTTCTTATTATTCTTCTCCAACTCTCGCTAACTTCGTCCCTCACCCCAGCCCTCTCCCAAAGGGAGAGGGAGCTCTTCCGCAGCCTGCTAGATTGCGCACTTGGGCGCTCTTCGCCGAGCAGAGACACAAGTCCGCATTCTAAACGCGTCGCGGAGGCTATTAATTCAATTGAAAAGAATGCAAGTAATAAAAGACTCGGGCCGCACGTAGCCAGCCGCTTCACGCGTTGATTCATGCCGAACGCTCATTGCTCCTTTGTCTCATTCTGCAGGCGTCCCGGCTCAAATCGTGAACGTGCCAATCAAAACTCAACTTTGCCGTCAGGCCCGAGTGCAAGGTTTATCTTAGCAGATCCCATCTAAGCATCACCGATTGATTCTTTCGCGCTTTGCGCTCATTGCGGACGAGACGTCCGCGCTCCCAGCAGATGGGCTCCTCTAAATTGAAACTGAACCAATACCAGAAGAGGCCGTCGCTCTATTTAATGACACCCTTCCCTTTTGGGCTCCAACTCTAGCCCAGGCTTTGTAAGTCAGATAGAATACGCCCCGCATTTCCGACTTGAGCTAGATTTCAGAATCAGAATCATCGCTCGTGGGCGCACCTCCATCAGTTGGCACCAAGCTTGGCCGTTATGAAATCCGCTCGAAACTGGGCGAGGGCGGAATGGGTGAAGTGTATCTCGCGCGGGATACAAAATTGGATCGCAAAGTTGCTTTGAAGGTTTTGCCTTCCAAGGTTGCTTCGAATCAGGATCGCATGGCGCGCTTTGTGCAAGAGGCCAGGGCCGCTGCCGCCCTGAATCATCCGAACATCGCTCATGTTTACGAAATCGACGAAGTTGATGAACACCATTTTATTGCGATGGAGTTCATCGACGGTCTCACGCTCCGCGAATTAATTCGCGCGGGAGAAACGGATCTGACCAAGCTTCTCCGCTACCTGCAACATGCAGCAGAAGGGTTAGCAAAGGCTCACGCGGCAGGAATCGTGCATCGTGATCTGAAGCCTGACAATATTATGGTTACTCGTGATGGGCATGCGAAGCTCTTGGATTTCGGCCTCGCCAAGCTGGTCGAACCGCAGGGGGACCCTCTGACAAGCTCAGACGTACTTGCGAGCGACATGGCGACGGCGCTGCACTCCGCGCCCGGGTTAGTTCGCGGTACCGCCGGATACATGGCGCCCGAACAGGCCAAGGGAAAAACCAGAGAGGTAGATCATCGCTCCGACGTCTTTTCATTCGGCTGCATTCTGTATGAAACCGTAACGGGGAAGAGAGCCTTCGCGGGCCAGGATATGCTCGATTCTCTTCACAAGATCGTTTACGGGCCCACGCCCCTGATTAAAGAAACGACTCCCAACGCGCCCGATGAGTTGCAACGGATTGTTCGTCGCTGTCTGGCTAAGGATCCGGATGAGCGTTACCAAACGATTAAGGACGTGGCGATCGAATTGAAAGAAGTGCGCCGCTCCCTGCGACCGGCCGGGATCGATACAACGGTGCCGCCGCTGACCGGAACTATGAGCATGAGTGCATTGGGCACCGAAATTGACGCCCCGCAAATCGCCAGCGCAACGATGAGCGCTTCGGCACACTCGCTCTCGACACGACAGTCGAGCGCCGAGTACGTCGTAACCGGAATCAAACAACACAAGCTTGCTGTCATTATATTCGGAGCGGTTATGGTTATCGGAAGTGTCGTGGTCGCCGCCTATCTGCGGACCCGAAGCTCGCCCGCTGGACTGGAATCAATAGCTGTGCTGCCGTTTGTCAATACGAGCGGCGATGCAAATACCGATTATCTTTCCGACGGAATTACTGAAAGCCTTATCAACAACTTTTCTCAATTCGCGGGCCTGCGAGTCGTACCGCGCAGCACCATCTTCCGCTACAAAGGTCAGCAGATCGATCCACAGGAGATTGGCCATAAGCTGGGCGTAAAAGCCGTGCTCACTGGACGGGTGGTGCAACGTGGGGACACCGTTAATATTCAGACGGAACTGATCGATGTAGACAAGAATTCGCAACTCTGGGGCGAGCAATACAACCGCAAGCTCGCTGACATTCAGGCGGTCCAGGTTGAGATCTCAAAACAGATATTGGAAAAGCTAAGATTGCGGAACGGTAATGAAGGGGAACGATTATCAAAGAAACACGCTCCGCCGCCTGATGCTTACCAGGCTTATTTGAAAGGACGCTATCATTTCTTCCAGCATAAGGAAGAGAGTTTCAAGAAGTCTATCGAATCCTTCAATCAAGCTATCGCCTTGGATCCAAATTACGCGCAGGCCTATGCTGCACTAGCTTCAGTTTACACAGAGATTTCGAGTTCATACGTAGCGCCGACTGAGGCGATGCCCAAAGCGAAGGACGCCGTGCAGAAGGCGCTGGCGCTGGATAGCTCGCTGGCTAACGCGCACGTCGCTCTGGCAGAGGTTTATTGGTGGGGCGATTGGAACTTTCCCGCGGCCGAAATGGAACTCCAAAGGGCGATCGCACTCAGTCCGAACGAACCGACGATTCAGATTGAATATGCGAATTTCCTAGCGCGCCTCGGCCGATCAGACGAAGCCATGTCTTTGGCGAATCGGGTGCTGCAAGTCGATTCAATTTCTCCTTTTGTTACCGGCAACGTGGCGAGCGTCCTCTATTTCACGCGCCAATCCGACCGCCTCATCGAACACGCCCACAAGATACTCGAGCTGGATCGCGACTCTTATCAGGGACATACCTGGCTGGGGCGGGCTTACCTGCAAAAAGGATTGTACGATCAAGCTATTCCTGAATTGCAGAGAGTAGTAGATCCGCAAAGCGGCGATGGGATGGCCCAGCTTGGCTACGCCTATGCCATGGCGGGAAGGAAAGCAGATGCCCTGAAGGTAGTGGCTGATTTGCGGTCGCTGGCGGAAAGAAGATACTCATCGCCGGTTCGCATCGCCTGTATTTATGCCGGATTGGGCGACAAAGATCGCGCGTTCGACTGGTTGGAAAAAGGTTATGCGGGGCGATCCGATCATCTAACTCAATTACAAACTGAATGCATGTTCGACAGCCTGCGCGCTGACGAGCGTTTTACTGACCTCATGCGACGCGTAGGATTCACTCACTGAGATTGTCGATGACCCTAAAGCCAGGCACAAAACTCGGCCGCTACGAAATCCGCGCAAAGATTGGCACGGGTGGGATGGGCGAGGTGTATCTGGCGCAAGATGCAAAGCTCGATCGTAAAGTCGCGCTGAAGATTCTGCCCACTGATGTGGCGACTCATCACGACCGAATGAATCGCTTCGAGCAAGAAGCCAAGGCTGCTTCGGCGCTCAACCATCCCAACATCATCACGATTTTCGAGATCGAGCAGGTCGACTCAGTTAATTTCATTGCCACTGAGTTTATCGACGGCCAGACGCTGCGCGAGCGCATGCGAAGCGGACCGATGAAGCTCGGCGAGGTACTGGAGGTGGCGATACAGAGCGCCAGCGCGCTGTCCGCGGCACATGACGCCGGAATAGTTCATCGCGACATCAAGCCGGAAAACCTCATGTTGCGACGGGACGGCATTGTGAAGGTGCTTGATTTCGGTTTAGCGAAACTAACTGACCGGCCAGTTGCAACCTCGGTCGATACTGAGGCGCTGACACGTGCGCAGATAAAGACGGAACCGGGTGTCGTGATGGGTACTGCGATCTATATGTCGCCGGAGCAAGCACGCGGACTTGAGGTGGATGCGCGCACGGATATTTTCAGCCTCGGCGTCTTGATTTACGAGATGGTGGCGGGTCGACTGCCTTTCGAAGGCTCCAACCAGAACGAAATCGTGGCGTCAATTATTGGTGACAAAGCCGTGCCCCCTTTGGCTCGGTACACGCAGGAAGTTCCGGCGGAATTGGAGCGCATTGTTGCCAAAGCTGCGCGCAAGAACCGTGATGAGCGTTACCAAACGATAAAAGATCTGCTGCTCGATCTTAGAGCGCTCAAGCAAGAACTGGAATTCAGTGCCAAGCTGGAACGTTCGGCTGCGCCCCAGGCGCGGGTGTCACCCGCGACCATGAGTGGTGCTCCATCCAGCGCGACCGATCAATTGGCGGCGTCAACGGTCGAAGCCAGTAAAGCCTACCCAACCTCAAGCGCCGAATACGTGATCACCGGAATCAAGCAGCACAAGCTGGTCGCCCTCGTAGCTTTGGTTGTGATTGCCGGGGGCATAGCTGGTCTTGCGGCTTATCTGCACGCGCGCAATACCGAAGTCGCTATTGAATCGATCGCAGTGCTCCCCTTCACTAACCAGAATCGCGATCCTGATTCCGAATATCTTTCAGATGGTTTGACCGAGAGCATCATCAATAGTTTGACTCAGCTTCCGAACCTGAAAGTGATCGCGCGCAGCTCTGTCTTTCGCTACAAGGGGAAAGAGACCGATCCCATGGCGGCCGGGAAAGAGTTGGGCGTGCGCTCCGTGTTGACGGGCCGCATCCTTCAGCGTGGCGATAGTCTCACGATCAGCACTGAGTTGTTGGACGTGCGCGATAACAAGCAACTCTGGGGCGAGCAATACCATGAGAAAACTTCAGACCTGCTTTCGATCCAGCGCGAGATCGCGAAGGAGATCACCGGCAACCTGCGATTGAAACTTTCGGGCCCAGAGCAGAGCCGTCTGGCTAAGCATTACACCGAAAACGCTGAGGCTTATCAGCTTTATCTGAAAGGGCGTTTCTACTGGAACAAGAGGACGGAAGAAGGAGTGAGGAAAGGTATTGAGTATTTCCAGCAGGCAATTGAAAAAGACCCGACATATGCCCTGGCTTACACCGGCATAGCCGACTGCTATTCGTTGGAGACGCTTCACATCGATGTCGGCTCGCTGTCGCCGAGTGAGGCGGCGCCAAAAGCGAAGGCCGCAGCGATGAAAGCTTTAGAGTTGGATGACACGCTGGCTGAAGCACACACCTCACTGGCTTTTATCAAATTGAATTTTGACTGGGACTGGGCAGGCGCGGAAAGAGAATTCAAGCGAGCGATCGAGTTGAACCCGAACTATTCCAACGGCCACCACTGGTACTCTCATTATTTGATGGCGATGGGCCGGATCGAAGAGTCTTTGGCTGAGAGCAAACGCGCCCTGGAACTTGATCCACTTAGTCTGATTATGAACGTACACCTGGGATGGCATTACCTGAATGCACACCAGTATGACCTGGCGATAGAGCAATTGAGCAAGGCGCTCGAGATGGATCCCAACTTCGGGATGGGGCACTGGTATCTTGGGCTGGCCGATGCGCAAAAAGAAAGATACTCCGAAGCTGAGGACGAAATGCGAAAGGCGAAAGAGCTTCTCAAGGACAGCATGGCGACCGAAGCCGACACAGGATATGTCTATGCGGTTTCGGGAAAGAAAGATCAGGCGCTGAAAGTAATAGATGAGTTGAAGGAGCTATCAAAGCGAAGATATGTCTCTTCGTATCATGTGGCAATGATTTATCTCGGGTTGAAAGAAAAGGACCAGGCATTTGAGTGGCTGGAAAATGCCTACCGGGAACGCTCAGACTTGTTGGTTTATCTCAAGGTCGAACCAAGGCTGGAGAGTGTGCGTTCAGACCAGAGATTCGCCGATCTCGTTCGACGCGTTGGACTTCCGCAGTAGCGCAAGCTGGTTGAAGGCAAGCCGGCAGCGTTCCGCGCCGGAGCAGATTGTGCGGCGCTGTCTGGAGAAAAAGCGCCCTCCGGTCCTGACGCTTTCGCGATAGGAAATGGCGCGGAGATTGAACGGAAGTGAAGAATTTGATTTCAGGCGCAAAACTTGGCCGCTACGAAATCCGCTCGAAAATTGGCGCGGGTGGGATGGGCGAGGTTTATCTGGCGCAGGACACTAAACTCGATCGCAAAGTCGCCCTGAAGATTCTTCCCTCCGAGCTTGCTACGAATCAGGACCGGATGCGCCGTTTTACTCAGGAGGCGAAGGCGGCCGCCGCGCTCAATCATCCGAACATTGCGCACATCTATGAAATTGGTGAGAGTCAGGGCACTCACTTCATCGCGATGGAGTTTGTCGATGGAGTCACGCTGCGCGCCAAGATTCACCGCCACCAGGCTCCGCTGGCCAAACTTCTGAAATACCTCACGCAGGTTGCTGAAGGTTTGTCCAAAGCTCACGCGGCCGGCATCGTCCATCGCGATCTCAAGCCAGACAACATAATGATCACACGCGACGACTACGCGAAGATCCTCGACTTTGGTCTGGCGAAACTCGTGGAAGCGCCGGAGCCGAAGCCTGACCGTGAGGGAGGGGTCGGGAGTGATCAAGGATCGAGCGAAATCGCGACCGCTATTATGCCGCTGCATACAACACCCGGTATGGTGATGGGAACTGCGGGCTACATGTCACCGGAACAGGCGCAAGGCAAAACCAAAGAGATCGATCATCGCTCAGATATCTTCTCGTTCGGCTGCGTTCTGTTTGAAGCCGCGACCGGGCAGAAACCATTTGCCGGCGAATCGATAATCAAATCTCTGCACAAGATTGTGTATGAGCCGGCGCCAGCCATCGCGGATTTGAATCCGTCGGCTCCCCCTGACCTGCAACGTATTGTGCGTCGCTGTCTGGCCAAGGAGCCGGATGAGCGTTACCAGACCGTGCGCGACGTCGCGCTTGATTTAGGGGATATAAGTCGCGGGCTTGAGACTGCACCCGCGCGGCCTATCGTGAGCGAGCCGACCCAAACCACAACCAACGCGGCCCTCACCGAACAGCGCGCGAGGCGACGCGTATTCCGTACGTCTAATCGCGTGCTTGTCGCGATTACTGCGCTGGCACTACTGATCACAGTGGCCCTGGTTTATTCGCTATTCTTGCGTCGCGCACCTGCCGGCAGCCCCCTTGAGATCAAGTCGCTGGCGGTGTTGCCGCTGGAGAATCTCTCCGGCGATCCCGCGCAGGATTACTTTGCCGATGGGATGACCGAAGCCGTGATCGCGGAATTGTCGAAGATTTCGGCACTGCGGGTAATTTCACGTCAGTCAATGATGCAATACAAAGGCACTCGCAAGACGACGCCCGAGATCGCTCGGGATTTAAATGTCGATGCGATTGTAGAAGGTTCAATTGTGCGCTCGGGTGATCGAGTGGGAATCACGGTGAAGTTGATCCGCGCTGCGAAAGAGGAACAGCCTCTATGGACAGAAAGCTACCAACGCGATCTGCGCGACATTCTTGCGCTGCAAAGCGAGATCGGGAGAGCAATTGCGACTGAGATCAGGGTCAAACTGACGCCGCAGGAGAAGAGCCTCCTGGCGCGTGCCAGGCCCGTCAACCCTGAAGCTCATGAAGCATATTTGAAAGGCCTTCAATTCTTTAACCAGGGAATTAATGAGCGCAAAGAAGATTTGCTGAGAAAAAGCTTCGAGTATTTGGAGCAAGCAATCAAAATACAACCTGATTATGGTTTGGCTCATGCTCAGTTGGCTCGATCTTATCATTGGCTTGGCTGGAGCTCTCCCGAATTTCTTCCAAAGGCAAAGGCAGAGGCCATAAAGGCGCTACAGATTGATGAAACGCTTGCCCAAGCTCATAGTGCGTTGGGATTTACGATCTTCCGACTCGACTGGGATTGGGCGGGCGCCGAGAAAGAATTCAAACGCGCCATCGAACTTGATCCGAATTATTCAGAAGCGCACCATGCGTATGCTTTATATTTGTCCGCGGCAGGCCGTCATACGGAAGCCCTTGCAGAGATCACTCGAGCGCAAGACTTGGATCCGCTTACACTTCCGCTGAAAGTAAATATCGGAATCACTTATCTTCATGCGCGGCAATACGACGGCGCCATAGAACAATTCCGGAACGCGCTCGACTTGAATCCGGATAATCCTGGAGTACACACCTGCCTCGGCGTCGCGTACGTATACAAGCGAATGTACGAGAAAGGTATCGAGGAATTTCAACAGGTGATCGCACTTTCAGAGAGTGGGCTAAGAAGCCAGGCAAACGCCGCATGGGTGTACGCGTTATCAGGCAAGGCGGGAGGCGATCCAAGAAAAAAAGCAAACCTGGCATGGGCCTATGCGATGTCGGGCAAGAGAGATTCGGCAATCAGGATACTGAATGAATTGAGGGGGCCGTCGAAACAAGAGTTTCCCGCTTCGTTTTCCATTGCGTCGATCTATGCTGCCTTTGGTGAGAAGGATCAGGCATTGGAATGGCTGCAAAGAGTTTACGAAGATCACGCCTGGGTTATCCTGTACATCAATTGTTACCCGGAGTTCGATAGCCTGCGCTCGGATGCGCGTTTTCAAGACCTGACGCGCCGCATCGGGCTGCCACCACCGTAGTCGCAGTTGTGACTCTTTCTATTGGCACACGTTTGGGCCGCTACGAAATCCGCTCAAAGATTGGCGAGGGCGGGATGGGTGAAGTTTATCTCGTGGAAGATGCGCAGTTGCATCGCAAGTCGCTCTGAAAGTTCTCCCGCAGCCGAATCGCGCTTAAGCCCAGTGTCTTGTTTCAGTCGTTCGCCGGTGGTTAGCCTTGACAGCCTTTTTGATCTGTACTAGCTTGCGTTTCACATTAGCGGCTTAGCGCCGGTTGGTCCTGCTCGCAGGAGCGCTACGTATGTGCTTGCGATAAATAGCCTGACATTTGTCCGACTCCGTTTGTCCACCAATTTGCTTTTAACCGTACGCAGTAGGGCCCGCACTGTTCGAGAAAAGCAGGGTCCTTCGCCAAGACGCCGGTAAGCGACTAAGACCCAGGAAGATGTTGGCGGCTTTGCTGGCTTAGAGTTTCATCTGATGTCCAGAGATCGTTCTTCGCGATGAGTGAAGGCAATCACAGCGTACAGATCACGGACTTTGCGCGAGCTTTGTGCTCGGCGGCAGATTATCGCTCATTACTCTCAATTATCAGCGAAGAGTTAATCAGCCATCTGCGCGCTGAGAATCTTTTGCTGTGGATTTATGACGAGAAACAGCAACGACTGCGGCGCGAAGCCTCGCGGTTGACAACTCTCAGTTCGAGTCTGGTGCACGAGTCCCTTCCCGCAGACACGGGAATCCTGAGCGAAGTGTTCCAATCGGACTCTGCCCGCCGGCTCGAAGACGTTCACGCGACGCAGCAGTCTTCCGTGGTCGAAGGGACGACCCTAAGCTCGGTGCTCCTCGCGCCATTGCGCGATCGAGCGCGGAGCATCGGGGTTATCGAGGCGCTCAACATAGAAAGCCGCTTCAGCGCTGAGGAGGCCGAATTGCTCGAAGAGCTGGCGCGACTGGCTGCCCCCGCGATCCGCGCGCGCCGAGAGCAGGATGAGCTAAGCGCGGGAATGCTGCACGCCGTGACGCGCCTCACGCAACTCTACGACGTTAGCCAGTCGTTCAATTCAACCATCGAATTCGCAGAGTTGGCTCCGATCATTTGCAATCGCACGGCCAGCGTGATGGACGTGGAATCGTGCAGCCTTTGGCTGGTGGAAAAGGAAGAGTTGGTCTGTCGCGAAGTAATTGGGCACTATCGGCGCGACCTTGTGGGCCATGCAGAAACAGATGCCGGAACTGTAATCGGCGAGATGTTACGCGACGATGCGCCGCTGGTGGTCAACGACGCGAGCGATCCGCGTTTGGCTCTGCGGCTCGGCCATACGGAAAATGGCGCGATCGACTCGCTCGTCTGTGTGCCGGTGAAGTATGAAAAGCAGTGGCTGGGCGGACTCGAGGTAATCAACAAGCGCGATGGCAGCAAGTTCGTGGAATCGGATGTCGACTTACTCACGGAAATCGCCGCTCAGGCCGCTGGCTCGATACGCAATGCTCAGCGTCATGAAGCGGAACGCAAAGTCAAAGAGCTGCACGCGCTTTTGAACACCAGCCGCGAAATTATCTCGTCGCTGGATCTCGACCGCGTGCTGGCCGTCGTGGTTAACCAGGTCGCCACAATTATTCCTTTTGATCGCTGCGCGATCGCCCTGGTGACCAAAGGCAAATACGACATCGATGCTATTGCGGGCGAAACAGAGGTCAACCAAAAAGATCCAAAGGTCAAAGAGCTCGGCGGGATTATGGACTGGGCCGGGCAGTCTGGCGCGGAAGTTTATGTATCGCAGCAAAACGGCGAGATAGACTCGCCTCGCGCCGAGACCGTAGCGAAGTTTCAGACCCATTTTGAGTCAAGCGGAATGCGCAGCTTCTACGCGCTGCCTTTGGCGGATGAGGAGGGTTCGCTCGGTTTGCTTGCGCTGGAAAGCAAGTCGCCCGACTTTCTTACCGCTTCGCATCTTGAGTTGTTGAAGATCTTCGCCGGACAGGCGACTGTCGCGATACGTAACGCTCAACTATACCGGCAGGTGCCACTGATTAGCGCTCTCGAACCTCTAGCCGCAAAGAAGCGCGCGTTCCTGGCGATGCCCAAGGCCAGGCGTCTGACTCTGATTGGCGCCATCGCCGCAATTGCGCTCTTTCTGATCTTTTTCCCTTTGAATTTGAAAGTGGGCGGCAGCGCCTATGTGTTGCCAACGCGAACTGCCGCGGTTGATGCGGAAGTCGATGGCATCATCGATCAGATCAACTATCGCGAAGGTGATTTCGCGCCGGCGGGAGCGGTCGTGGCTGTGCTGCGTGGCGATGAACATCTGCTCAATCTGAATCAGGCTAAGGCGCGCTACGACATCCTGGCGCGAGAGATCACGCGCTCGCAGGCTGCCTCGGGCGCGGCCGCCGCCCAGATTGAAAGAGTGAAGCTGGATCAGGCTCAGCGCGAGATTGTGCTCTATCAAACCAAACTCGAACAGACACAGATTCGTGCTCAGATCAGTGGGGTGATCGTTACCCCTAAGCTGGAAGAGAAGCGCGGCCGCTTCATCAAGCGGGGCGAAGCGTTTTGTGAACAGGCGAACGTTAATCCCATAGTGATCGAGATCGCGGCTCCGGAGGAGGATATCGGACTCGTGTCTCCAGGAAAGGAAGTGTGGCTGAAAGCAAATGCGTTTCCCGAGCGCAAGTTTATCGGCCGGGTTTCGCGGATCAGTCCGCAGGCGACCATCGAACAGGACGAGCGCGTCTTCATTGTGCGCGCGGAAATTGAGAATCCCGACCAGTCGCTGCGGACCGGCATGTTGGGCCGCGCCAAGATTCTTACCGGCTCGCACAGTATTGGCTATGTTCTGCTACGTGATCCGGTGCGATGGCTGGAGAAGAAGATCTGGAACTGGATGCCGTAGTGATTTTCTCCGCCGCGTAGCGGCAACATGAGTTTAGCCCGGTCTTTCAAGGCCGGGTGGACGAGCATTAAGATGTTTTCGTTTGTCGCGTCAGCGACGGTTGAAGGGCGAGCGGCGTAATCACTCGTCGCTACGCGACGCGGTGGTTTGATGATGCTTGATCCCCGGCCTTAAAAGACCGGGCTAAAGTCATGGCGTCGCTGACGCGACGGAGGTAATTTTGTTGCCGACTAAACCCCGCCTTGAAAGACGGGGCTAAAGTCATGTTGCCGCGACGCGGCTCGGAAGAGGTGATCGATGTTTCGAATTAACGCTCGGTCTCTTTTGGTTGTGGGTTTGGCCGTTGGCGGGCTCTCCGGTTGTGGCGGAAGGGCGCAAGTGAATTCCGCGGGAGGCTCGCCGAATTCAAATTCTAATTCCGGGCAGCCAGTCGTAGTTCGAGTTTTTCAAGCAGCGCCGTCAGTGACCAGGGGCGACACGCTCATTCCAGCCGCGCTCTCGATTGAAGGAGTGGCCCTGGTTACTTCGCAGCGAGACGGCGCCATCGCGCAGCTTCGCGCTCAGGAAGGATCGCGCGTGTCAAAGGGCGAGGTTGTTGCTCGTCTTAATGGTGATGACGATCTGCGGGCTCAGCTTCGTCAAGCCGAACTGGAGGTCAAGCGACTGCAGGTTGAGCAACGCCAGCTTGAGGCTTTGACCAAACTCGACCGCAACGAATTTGAGCGCGAAAAGCTTTTGGCAAAGGACGGGTTCACAAGCCAGCACGATGTCGAGCACGCGCAGTTCAAATTCGAAGCCGCGAGTCTCGAACTGGAAAAGTCGCGGGTTGCTTCTCAAGCAGCTCAATCGAAGGTCGAGGCCGTAAAGGCTGAACTCAAGAAGACCGTAATCGGCGCTCCCATCTCGGGTCTGGTAACGCATCGTTACGTCGAGCTGGGCTCGAGTGTCGCCAGGAATGATAAGCTCTTGGAAATCTCACCGCTCTCGCCACTCCAGGTCAAATTTCAACTTCCGCAAGCCGAAAGATCAAACCTGGGCCGTGGGAGCGTCGTCGGTATTTCCCTGATCGACAGTGATACTGTCGCCGCCAGCGCCCGAGTTCGCCGCATCCAGCCAGTCGCCGATCCAGCCAGCAATACCTTCGGATATGTTGCCGACGTGATCGGCGGGCGGGGCCTGATGCCAGGCCTGGCCGTCAATGTGCGAGTGCCGCGTTCGGAATCGAGTCCTAACCTGCTGGTTCCGCAATCAGCGTTTCCCGACAGCTCGAACTTGCGGCGCGGAACGGCCGCCACGCTCTTCGTCGTCGATGGTAACCGGTGCGCGGTGCGCTCAGTCTGGGTGAACTCGCTCGAAGGGGATCAGGTCGAGGTCATCTCCGGCTTGAACGCTGGCGATCAAGTAATCGTTTCACCTCCGCCGCAACTAAAAGCCGGCGATTTCGTGAGCGTTAAGAATTGAGAGCGCGCAGTGCACATTACAGAACCGCGAGCGGTAGCGACCGGATTCTACGGCAACGCGGAAAGAGATTCGGACGATTCATCTTTCACTTCAAAGTTCAGCGGTCGGATCCGGTCGCTACCGCTCGCGGTTCTGTAACTGAGTTGAAATGGATAAATTTCGCCCAGACCTCAAGGTCATCCGTCAGGTGCAAAGGGGCGAAGTCTCTTTCATTGTCAAAGACCCGGTAGCGCTCAAATATTACCGCTTCGGAACGCTGGAAGTTTCCCTCTTCAAATACCTCGACGGCATTCGCGATCACTCTCAGGTTGCGCAAGCGCTGTCGGCTGAGACCGGGATCACCCTCGCGGGATCAATGGTCGCATCCTTTGTAGAGGAGCTGAAGAAAAAGGAGCTCATTGAGCGCTCCGGGACGGAAAAGAGCCTCGTATTACTGGAACGTTTACGTAAGCAGCGCAAGCTCAAGGCCGAGACGGGCGCCGAAGGACGCGATACGCTCTACATGCGTTTTCCCTTCTACGATCCCGACAATCTCTACAACAAAATAATCAAACACATTTCGTTTTTGTGGTCGCGTAAGTTCTTGGTCGTTTACCTGATCCTTTTCAGTCTCGCCGCCACGATTATCATCTCGAACTTGGACACCGTCCGCACCGGCCTCGCCAATTTGTATTCATTTCAAGACAAGGGCTTTCGCGACATTGCGATGTTCATCGGCGTGCTCTTTACGATAATCGTGCTTCACGAAAATGGCCACGGGCTGACCTGCAAACGATATGGCGGTGAAGTTCATGAGATCGGGTTCATGCTGATTTACTTCATGCCGGCCTTCTACGCCAACGTAACCGACACCTGGACCTTCGAGAGCAAGGCCGCCAAACTCTGGGTCACGTTCGCCGGGGCGTTTGTGGAGTTAATCATTTGCTCGATCGCGAGTTTCGTCTGGTACTTTTCGACCCCGGGATATTTCACGCATGACCTGGCGTTCACTTTCATGATCACGGCGGGACTTTCGTCGATCCTCATCAACATGAATCCCCTCATCCGGCTCGACGGATATTTCGCGCTGGTGGACTACCTCGAAATTCCGAAACTCGGCGACGACTCGGCTAAGTAT
>QHXG01000406.1 GCA_003222845.1 Acidobacteriota bacterium
AGAGTGAGATGGACACAACCGTTTTGCCAATTTTTCCAAATGCTCCTGAGAAGTTAGCTGAGGAACTGAAACACAAGAGCCTGCTTCGCATACTCCTGACGGAGTCATACCCGGGGGCAATCGATCTAGACTACCCTGTGTGGCGACATAGTAGAGACCAACTGAAAACTCTGAAGCAGAATGAGATTTGGCTGGCTTGGCTCGCGGAGGAAACTGGGGGAGATATTATTCTACCGGTTTTAGCGGAAGAACTTCCGAAGCTCGCCGATGACCTGGCCCGCGAAGTTGATTCTCAGTACGTAGTCACTTACCGGCCGAAGTCAGGAGTCGCCCTCAAATCCTCGGAAGAGATCCGGCGCCTCGAAGTGGTTTCGCGTCGAGTTGGTCTGCACGTTCGGTCCCGGCGCAGCTACGTGGTTACCGCTCCCTCCAAGTAAAAGTGAGAACAATCTTACTCATCCACTCCGGCAGATGTCTTATTGCTGGGCCTCTACCGAGCTTATCGGAATCGGAAGAAGATTAAGAAAGTCACCGGCCATCCACCGTCCAAACCCAGCCCACGATCTCTGGGGAAAACGTCTACACGGCCTTGAATCGCGCGATTTCACCCGGCTTGCGCAGCATCTTGTTGACTTCACCGAGATGCTGTTCTTCCTCCGCGATCATTTTGCGCGCGTATTCTTCGATAAACACCGAACGGTCGCGCACCAGATCGAGCAGCTTCTTGTATAGCGCCAGCCCGGTTCTCTCGGCTTCGAGCGATTCGATCAGAATATCGTCGATGCCGTGCTTTTGAGTTTCGAGCAAGGCGCCGATTTTCAGTGAAGGATGCTCGCCGAGATGCGTGACCATCTCTCCGGCGTCATTCGCATGGGACAGGCAAGTCGTGGCTTCGCCGCGGAGCCAACTGACAATGGGAATACGGCTGTGACCGAAAACCATCAGCGAGTAATGCGTGTAGCGCACGACGCCGGCGAGTTCGGTTTCCAGAATCTCGTTCAATAACGCGACAACGGCATTCTTATCAATCTGTTGTTCTGCCATGATGCGGGAATAATAAACGTGAGTGGCTTAATAGTAAATCACTCTAAGCCGGAAGTGGCGCGCCTTTGGTTTCCTTACCGAACGGCAAAAGTAAAAGCCCAACTAGAAAAGCCAGCGAGGTCAAAGCCACTGGTGTTCCGATCGTGTGATAGTGAGAGACGCCGGCGCCCACCAGGAAAGTGATTCCTGCGCCGGCGAAGCGGCCGACGGAAGTCGCAAAAGCAAAAGCGCTGGCTCGGCATTCAGTGTGGTACTGCTCCGGCAGCCAGAGCGTGTACATCGCAAAGTTCGCTCCACCCACGCCGAGCCAGAACAGACAAATCATGAACCATAAAAGCGCATGCGTGTCGAGATAAAAAACATAACCGAAGCCCAGCGAGATGAAGGCGGCCATCAAAGCGAAGTAGATGGCCAGCGTCAATCTGCGGCCAAATGTTTCCGCCAGAATCGGCAGCACGAGACAGCCGATTATGGTCCCGATCGAAAGTATCATCGTTCCGTAGGAAGCCAGCCTCACGGCTTCGGCCTCCGAGAAACCAGCTTTCATCGCCAGTTGACTCACAGAAGCCGGCACATAAACCGACCCGGCCCACAAGCCGACGATGGAAACCAGCAGGTATGTTGAGTTGAGCAGAGTTCGCCGGCGATATTCCGGTGAAAACAGCGCCATGAAGGCGCGTAACATGGTCCATCGGCGGCCGACTTGCGCGAGGCGCTGCTCCCAGCGCGCCGGTTCGGTGACACCGTAACGAATAAACCCGACGAGCAGAGCCGGAGCGCCGCCAACCAGAAACATCGCGCGCCAACCGTAGCGCGCGCCCACGAAGTAGTTGGCAATCGCCGCGAGAAAGATTCCAACGTAGTAGCCGGTGTGCATCAATCCAGCGGCCATCCTGCGTCGCGCTTCCGGCAATTCTTCGGCAATGAAGGTGCCACCCATGGACCATTCGCCGCCAATTCCGACGCCCGCTAATAATCTAAAGGCCGCGAGCATCCAAACGCTGGCCGCAAAGGCGCCGAGAAAAGTGAAGATCGAATAGCAGAGGATCGTAAGCATCAAGGTGCGCACGCGGCCAAAACGATCGGCAATCGGGCCCCAAACGAGTGAGCAGCCCCAGCCCACCAGAAAGAGGGCGAACAGCAGACCGCCATAAAAACCTACGTGAGCTTGATCGGCGGCGATTCCCGATCGTGGCAGAAGCTCCCGCAGCGCCGGCACCATCACCAGCGCATAAATGAACGAATCCATGCCATCAAGGACCCAACCGCCCCAGGCTGCTAGGAAACCACGACGTTGGTTTGGCGAAAGGGGGACGCGGATCACTGCGCCAGTTTACCGTTCCTCGGCGATGTGTGAATAGTTAATCGCGCGAATGCTGATGCTGTGCTCGCATTACTTAATTCCGATGATGCCGCTGTCCAGCAGCTTTTTGATCATCCGCAGGCTGTCGGCTTCGCGGAACGGGCAGACTGAGAGGATCGATTCGATGTCTGATTCGCCGTTGATGCGCGAGAGCAGGAAACCTTCCTCTGGGCCCAGCCTTTCATGTTCGAGTTGCTCGCGCGTATGAAGAAGCTTCGGGACGGCGCGCCCTGAAAATCCATTCCGATAAACTTGCGCGACGAATTCCTTTTCCGCCTCTTGGAGCAGGTGTTGCGCTTCTGTGCTCTTCGGCTCCTGCTCGAGCGCGCTGTGAATGATCGCCAGCGCGTTCTCCGCGTTGTTCTCTTTCATCTCGGAGCGAGCCAGGTTAAGCAACTCCGGCACGGTCTGCGGCAATTTCAGCGCCGACAGATCATCGGCAACTTCAGTGACCGGCAGCGGCGCTTGGCCGGCCACTCTAATCGTTCCCTGGTTAACGAGATCGAACAGCAACGCGCAAGTGTGAAACAGCGAAGTATGCATGTTGTAGCAAATCTCAGCCGCGGTCATGCGCTTTTCGACGTGGACGAGTACCTCTCGAATCTCCTTGCTCACGTTAAGCCACTCCGTCCATCCCGAGGTCAGTTCGAAGAAAGTTCGATCGGAGGGAATGACAGCCCGGTATCGCGACCACTCGTCAATGCGATAGATGCCGTCCATGATCACGGACGTGGCTTCAACCTGGATGCGGATCAGATCGTGCGGTGGCGGAGCGTTATCAAAGAATTCGAACTGCGCATCCTCCCAGATGAACAGATCGTAGATGATCTCCAACGTGCGCGTGCGGAGAACTTCGATAACATCGTCCTGCCTGACGAGACCGCGCAGTGAGAGAATCTCGCCGAGTCTGCCGCCGGACTCTCGCTGACTCTCCATGGCGGCCTGAAGGTGCAACTCTTCAATCTTGCCATAATGCAGCAACATCTGGCCCAGGTACTCGCGTGGATCGTTCGAGCTCGAACCGACAATCAATCCGTCCTCAAGAAAGATCTCTTTGACGATTCCGCCGCGGCCAAATTTGAGTGTGCCTGTCTTGCGGCCTGCCGCCAAAAACTGGAGCAGGTCAGAGACACTCATCGTATTTAGAGTCCCGAGAATTCCCATCGACAAAATTAGCTGCGCCTACAGTGAGGGAGGTCAACCAGCGCGGAATCAAGGTGAAGCCAAAGACCAACCAATACAGCCTGAAACAGATTACATTTTTCTTAGGGAAAGATTCAAGAGATATGTGGCGGGAAAAGGGTTTGCAACTCGCAGATTAATTCCTTAAGACGCTGACAATTTGTCAGTCGTGTTCGCTCCTCATACCTTAACCGGCAAAATCTGCGTAATCTGCGGACCGTCAGAGCGGCTTGAGGGCGCTACGGGCGAGCTTTCGCTTCAGATCGGTATAGCCTTGATCGCCGGCAACCAGTTGGCCCAGGACCTTGCGGATGCCGCGATGGCCGCGCGCAAATTCAATCATTCGATCGGTGAAGGGCGCGCCCCAGAAATTTCCATAAAAGCGCCGGCGCATCTGCGAAGCGCGTTGCAATTCGCGACCGAAGTCTTCGCGCCACCGTTGTTCATAAGCGAGCGGCTTGCCCGTAAGATACGCATCCGCGAAAAGTTCCGCCGAGCGCAGAGCATAATAGATTCCCTCACCGGTTACCGGATCGGCGAAGCCGGCCGCATCGCCAAGCAGCACCCACCCTTTGCCACACGCGCGGCGCGTATCCCAAGTGCGCGGCGCCAGACCCGGAATGCGCGCAGCGTAAGCCTCGACAGACTTCTTGAGTTCGTTCCGAATCTGATCACCTTCAGTACTCTGCTGAGCTTTCCAAATCTGCATCGGCTCGAGCGCGCGCACCCGTTGGAGCGCACGCATCGAACCGGGATCCCCAGCGCGGCAGCCGTAACTTTCGTAATAACTCACCATGAAATCCCATAACAACTTATCCAACGATTCATGATCGAAAGCATCTTGAGTCGTCGCAATACCAAACGAGACATGATCAAGCCGCGGGAACGCCCACGCATATCCAACCCAGCTTGGCAAAAACGCAACCACAGTCGCCGCGTTTCCATCATCCGGCAGCGGCGCACGATAACCGAACGCAACTTCCATCTCGGCCGGCGGCAAAGGCCCGGCGAGCTTTTTCGCCATTGCGCTATTGGCGCCGTCGGCCCCAACTAACCACGAAGCAGAAAACTCAGCGCCGCTTTGGGTGGTCACGATCCAGCTTTCATCAATTTGTTTGAAACCGCGCGCGGAAATCTTTTCGGAAAACACCTTCGCGCCCGCTTTACGCGCGCGCTCGCGCAGGAAGGTGTCGAATGCGATGCGCGAATAAACCGCGAACGGCTCATCGAGTTTCAAATGCAGATGTTTTCCCGAGGGCGAGTACATGTCGAGTTCATCGATTGTTCGACCGACGGCATCCAGCAAATGCGGCCAAGCCTTCAGCGCCTTCGAAGTTACGCCTCCACCGCAAGCTTTCGGTTCACCGGGTGGTCGACCATCAAACAAACCGACGCTCGCGCCTCCGCGCGCGAGACGCTCAGCAGCGAAAGAACCGGCTGGACCTGCGCCAACGATCAAGACATCAAATCGATGCATGCGGTGATCATCATAGTTTCCGTCGCGGCGGGTCTGCAAATGCGGTTTGAGGTGCGGATTGGTTGGAGCGCCGTTAGGCGCAGAATATTTATTTCATAGAGACAAGCACCTGATCGATGCTCTTCGATTCTTAACCGCAACGCGGTTCCGCCCTCCAGCCCAGGGTTGGCCGCTTCGACCTACCCTGGGATTGCGAATGAAATGTGGTTCAACCGCAAAGCGGTTGCGTCATTTCCCCGACGAATCAAGAACAGCCGCAACCGCGTTGCGGTTGGGCATTCCCCGAACCGCGTTAACCTAGGGTAGCCGAAGCGGCAACCCTGGGCTGGAGGACGCAACCGCGTTGCGGTTACCCAATAACGAACGAGCCAACTCGTCTCAAACTTCACTAAGATGGATAAGGAGTGTCTAGAGGAATCCGTTTCAGTCATTCTCATCA
Source organism: Acidobacteriota bacterium (assembly GCA_003222845.1). Classification (GTDB taxonomy): domain Bacteria; phylum Acidobacteriota; class Blastocatellia; order Pyrinomonadales; family Pyrinomonadaceae; genus UBA11740. The sequence goes on from QHXG01000406.1 coordinate 5,506, forward strand.
TTCCGGTTGACCGCCCTGGCCAACGCGCGGGCTTCTGACACGCTTTGCATCGGTGCTAGAATCTCGACATTCAACGGGCATCACGTCTTTGTCCTCTGTGGCCGTTTAGTTGGTTATGGCCGACACCAGTTCATTAGTCTTCGCCGGAATCGCTCCGCACCCTCCGATTATGGTGCCCGAAGTAGGGCGTGAGGCGATCGCAGACGTACGCGCCTCGATCGCAGCAATGTCTGATCTAACCCAACGCGTGATCGCCAGCGGCGCCGAAACCGTCGTCCTAATTTCGCCGCACGCTCCACTTGAATCGGACACGTTTGTCGCGTACGACGGACCTCAGCTTTACGGCGACTTTGCAATGTTCCGCGCGCCTACTGCCACCGTTCACGCCGAACTTAACGATGAGCTGCTGAACGAGATGGCCCGAGTGGCCGCCGAACAAAATCTCGCGATGGTGAGGATCAAAGGATTCGATCTCGATCACGGCACTGCGGTACCGCTCTACTTCCTGCAACGCAATGGTTGGCATGGGCGTGTCGTCGCGCTGGGCTACAGCTTCCTTTCCAATGAAGACCATCTACGCTTCGGCAAGTGTATCAAGCAGGCGATCGAGAACGTGAGATGCTCCGTGGCCTTCATTGCCAGTGGCGATCTCAGTCATCGTCTGAAGCGCGGCGCTCCTGCCGGTTACAATGCCGACGCGCATTTGTTCGATGAAGAAGTCGTCGATGCAATTCGCAGTAACTCAACCGATCGGATCGTAAGCATCGACCAGGAACTGCGTCACTTGGCGGGCGAGTGCGGCTATCGCTCAATGCTGGTAGCGATCGGCGCCGCTCACGATCTTGGATCGAGATGCGAAGTGATCAGTTACGAAGCGCCATTCGGTGTCGGATATCTGGTCGCGCAACTCTCTGCTGCGAGCGCGGATGCCCCGTTCTCATCAAGCGACACAGAATCGCCTTCGGTAGTAAGCGGCTTAAATGCCGGGCGCGCGGACGTCTCGTCTGCACCGTCGGGCGAGTCAGCATGTGGCGCAGCCCAGCTTCCCGCCCTGGCGCGCCTCACCATCGAGACCTTCGTCAGGACAGGTACAATCATCACGCCTCCCGAGCAGATTTCCGACCTACTGACCACGCGTGCCGGCTGTTTCGTTTGCATCAAGACTAACGCAGGGGATTTACGCGGCTGCATCGGCACTTTCGAGCCGGCGAAAGATTCGCTCGCGGAAGAGATAATCGCCAACGCTATCCACGCCGCCACACGCGATCCGCGTTTCCCTCCTGTGAGGGAAGACGAATTGTCCGGCTTGAAATTTTCCGTCGATGTACTTTCCGCGCCTGAACCATGCCGCGCCGAACATCTCGACGCGCACGTTTACGGCGTGATCGTCGAAGATCAGAACGGCATTCATCGAGGCCTCTTGCTCCCTGATCTCGAAGGTATAGATACACCCGCGCAACAGATCGAGATCGCCTCCCGCAAAGCCGGCATCGCCCCCGGCGGCGACGTCAAACTCTTTCGCTTCTGTGCGGACAGATATTCCGAGTAATGTCCGAATTGAACAGCGCCGTAACAGAAAACTCTTTGCCGTCATCTTCTCAGCCCGATCGTCAGTGGCTGACGGCGATCTTTCTGGTAGCCCTTATAGCGACGGGCGTCGTCGCCCCGATGTTTTTTCTCGGCAACGCGTCTGGACACGATTTTCAACCGCACGTTGCCGGATGGATAGAGGCTGCCGCCCAATGGCGTGAAGGAATTCTTTTCCCGCGTTGGGCCCAATGGGCGAATTCCGGTTTTGGTGAGCCCCGTTTTATTTTTTACCCGCCGGGATCGTGGATGCTCGGGGCCGCTCTCGGTTTGGTTCTGCCCTGGAAAGTCGTGCCGGGCGCTTTCGTTTGGTTGACGCTAATCATTGCCGGCATCTCGATGTGGAAGTTTGCCGGTCAGTGGCTCTCACCAACACAAGCTATCGCGGCGGCGCTTTTTTTCGCCGCTAATCCATATCATCTTTCGGTAATTTATTACCGCAGTGCTTTCGCCGAGCTTTTAGCCAGCGCTCTTTTCCCACTCATGCTCCTGGGAACGTTCGGTGTTCTGCGCCAGGAGTGGCGACGCGTGCCGCTCCTCGCGTTTGCGTTCGCGACCATTTGGTTGTCGAATGCTCCTGCCGGCGTAATTGCCACGTACTCTCTGGCGCTCATCCTTGGCGTTGGTTGCATCGTTAGCCGAACGATTAGACCGTTGGTCTTGGGCGGCCTGTCAATGCTAGCCGGATTTGGCGTAGCGGCTTTCTATCTTATTCCCGCGTGGTGGGAGCAGCGTTGGGTGCAAATCGCGCACGTTGTTTCCACTGCCTACGATCCGGAAAAGAATTTTCTTTTCACGCGGGTAAACGATCCCGAGTTTGTTCAATTCAACTGGAAAATCTCTGCCGTGGCGCTGGTGCTGATGCTTTTCACCGGCGCGGGCGTCACGCTCAGTTTTAGACAACGTCGCGTATGGCCAAAGGTTTGGTGGACGTTAACGATACTTTCAGTTGCAAGCGTGATTTTGATGCTGCCGCCCAGCGCCGGGCTGTGGAGACATCTGCCGAAGTTACGCTTCCTTCAATTTCCCTGGCGATGGCTCTTAGTTCTTAGCTTCGCTTTTGCTTTTTTTGGAGCGGCCGCAGGCAATCTGAAGCGCCGCGTGATTTGGTGGGCGATGTTAATCACCGCAATCTGTGCGACGGGCACAACTATTGGCGGAGATACTTCCTGGAGCAGCGAGGACGTTTCGAGCGTGGTCGAAGACCTTAGCGCCGGTCGAGGCTATGAGGGCATTGAAGGTTTCGAGCCGCTCACCGCGAACGTCGCCGAGTTGGATGATGAACTGCCGCTCGTGGGCGAATACGATCCGTCTTCAGGTGACATTGATGAGCCGCAAGAAGCGCAAGTAAACACCGTGAGGTGGTCCACCGAAAGCAAAATGATCGACCTTAAGAGCGACGAGCCGGTAACGCTGGCGCTAAGACTTTTGAATTACCCTGCTTGGCAAGTTCAAGTGGACGGCAATAGGGTCACCAGCAGCACGGCCACGCAGACTGGCCAACTTCTCGTCCCACTAAGCGCCGGAAGCCATCACGTCGAAGTTGGATTTCGGCGCACTACCGATCGAACAGCGGGCTTAGCCATCTCGATTTTGTCCATCGTGGGTCTGTTGATTCCGGCAGGCTTTACGCTTCGACGCAAGGATGCGTCTAAGAAAGAACCCTGCGTAGTTTGCTGACAACTCCCTCTCCCTTTGGGAGAGGGTTGGGGTGAGGGCTTTTAGCTGAGGACTGATGAAAGAAACACCTTCTTTCTTTCGGTCCGCTTGAGCGACGGAAAAAGTGGAATCTTA
>QHXG01000407.1 GCA_003222845.1 Acidobacteriota bacterium
CTTCCGCCACTCGCGCAAGAGTGCTCGTGCAAATGGGCTGAGCAGGCGCCTGCTCGATCGTGGCTTCGGTTTAGTTGCTGCTCGCTGGATTGTCATTTTGGGCGCTGAGTATTAGGTCAAACAAACTCGCGGGAATTCTAGCATCGCGTTCGTACTTCAACTAAACATTGATTCTGAAGACCGCTTGCGCATCGGCTTGCCTATCAGCGTGCCGCGAACATAAGATCGAGTTGAGATTTAGTAATAACAAGTCGAATTAATCGGATCATGGCTACCATCGCCCGCAACATCCGCACGACACTCGAAATGATCAAGATTGAGCACACGCTCTTCGCACTGCCGTTTGCATTTCTGGGCGCGGTGCTGGCGGCGCGGGGGCTACCCAGCGCGCGGCAAGTCATCTGGATCACCTTGGCCATGGTAGGAGCCCGTTCGACCGCGATGGCCTTCAATCGCATCGCCGACAAAGACTACGACGCGCGCAACCCGCGGACGAAAATGCGCGCCATTCCGGCGGGAATTCTATCGGTGGGCTTCGTGATGGCGTTCATGATAATTTCCGC
>QHXG01000408.1 GCA_003222845.1 Acidobacteriota bacterium
CTGAATCGTTTGACGCTGATCCTTTCGCCAATAGCCCTGGCTAGCGTGCTGCTTTACTCATACACCAAACGTTGGACGATGCTTTCTCATTTGGTTCTAGGCTGGTGTCTCTCAATTGCTCCGACGGGCGCATGGATTGCCGTGCGTGGCGCCATCGACAGTCCAGTGCCGTTGCTGCTTTCGCTGGTAGTAATGCTGTGGACGGCGGGCTTCGACGTCCTCTACGCTTGTCAGGATTATGATTTTGATCGTCGCGAAGGTTTGTCTTCGATTCCGGCGCGAGTCGGCATTCCTCGCTCGTTATGGATTTCGCGCGCCTTGCACGCAGGCGCATTCGCGGCACTGGTTGCGTTATACTTTCTGACGAACTTGGGAGTGCTGGCTGTGGTCGGCGTAATCGCAACCGGCGCCTTGTTGATTTACCAGCACACGCTGGTACAAGCCAATGACTTGAGCAGACTGAACGCGGCGTTTTTCACCACGAATGCTTTTGTCAGCGTGATTCTGTTTTTGACTTTTGGCGGCGCGGCATTGTTTCAATCGAACTAGTTATGATGCGTTAAGGAGAAGTTGCAGTGAGCGCAACGATAGCTTTTGATAACGGCTTGGTGATGGACTTCAGTCCGCTAACTACCAAAGTTTCTGACGAACAATTCACCGAACTTTGCCGGCGAAACCCCAATTTGCGCATTGAACTCACCAGTGAAGGAGACCTCATAATTATGCCCCCGACCGGCGGAAAGACTGGAGCGCAGAATTTCTATTTAACAGGTAAGTTCTTTGCATGGGTTGAGAAAGACGGTACAGGCAAAGGCTTCGATTCATCGACCGAGTTTACTTTGCCGAACGGAGCCAAGCGGTCGCCCGATGTTTCGTGGATCAGAAGCGAACGATGGAATGCTCTTTCAGTTGAAGAGCGCGAGACATTTCCGCCACTGTGTCCCGACTTCGTTATCGAGCTTAGATCTCAAAGTGATCGACTCAAAGAATTGCAACTAAAGATGGAAGAGTACATGGCCAACGGTTCTGCGCTGGGGTGGCTTATCGATCCTTTTGACAGGAAGATTGACGTTTATCGTCCTCGAACTCCAGTCGAAGTATTGGACAATCCAGGAGAGATCTCCGGTGAGCCGTTGCTTAAGGGATTCGTGCTCGATGTTCAATCGCTCTGGAGAGCGGGAGACTAAATTGACAGGAGCAATTGTGACCTTCTTGACCGAGTCCAGCTTGAAAGAAATCGCCGATAAAGTAGCAGGTGGCGAGCGGCTTTCTTTTGACGACGGCGTAGCCCTTTTCAATTCAAACGATCTGAATGGGCTGGGCAAACTCGCTGATACAGTTCGTCGAAGACAGCACGGACGCACGGCTTATTTCAATGTCAATCGTCATTTCAATCCGACGAATGTCTGTTACGTCGATTGCAAATTCTGCGGCTTCTTTCGCACGCCGCGCCAGCCGGATGCCTACACGCACAACATAGATGATTCTTTGCGCATAGCCGGTCAAGCGGTAAGCGAAGGCGCCACCGAACTTCACATCACGGGCGGCTTAAATACAAAGTTGCCGTTCAGCTATTTCACAGATTTGCTCTCGTCTCTGAAGCAGCAATATCCGCAACTGCATTTGAAAGCCTTCACGATGGTCGAGCTGGATCACTTCACGCATTTCTACAAGATGAGAGACGAAGACGTCATTCAGCAATTGATCGATGCGGGTTTGGATTCTTGCCCGGGTGGCGGCGCCGAGATTTTTCGCGAGCCCACGCGCTCGATGATCTGTGCGCATAAATGCGACGCGCAGCGATGGCTCGATCTCGCCGGCAAGGTCCACGCGGCGGGTTTGAAGACCAATGCGACGATGCTCTACGGCCACATTGAATCGATCGAAGACCGCGTTGATCATCTAATTCGTTTGCGCGAGCAACAGGACAAATCCGGCGGCTTTCAATGTTTCATTCCGCTGGCCTTCTATCCGCCTGAAACGCAGATGGCGCACTTGCCCGGGCCCTCCGGGGTTGATTCGCTGAAGACAATGGCGGTGTCGCGCTTGCTGCTCGACAACTTTGCGCACATTAAGGCTTACTGGGTGATGCTGGGCAAGCGCCTCGCACAAGTCGCGCTGCACTTCGGCGCCAACGACGTCGATGGCACGATCACCGAGGGTGGCGAATTGACCGAAAGTTATTCAGTCGAAACTAATAATGAAGTGAGAATGACGAAGCAGGAATTGATCGGCCTGATTGAAGAGGCCGGATTCGAAGCGGTCGAACGCGACACCGTTTACAATCGAGTCGAGAAAGCAACAATCGCATAACGATCCATGACAGCAGCAGCAACACAACAACGAACAATCACGCTCGCTCATTCGCCCGACTCCGATGACGCGTTTATGTTCTACGCGCTGGCGACGAACAAGATCGATACCGGCGATCTGGAATTCGAGCACGTGCTCAAAGACATTCAGATGCTGAATGAACAAGCACGCCAGGGAATCTATGACGTAACCGCGATCAGCTTTCACGCCTATGCCTACATTGCGGACAAGTACGCACTGCTGCCGCATGGCGCTTCGATTGGCGATAACTACGGTCCGGTCGTCGTGGCAAACGAGGACCTCGATCCAGCAGAGTTATCTCAGATAACGGTCGCCGTGCCGGGTACACTGACCAGCGCCTTTCTCGCACTGCGCATCTTCAATCCGGATTTCAAATACGAAGTCGTGCCTTTCGATCAGATCATTGAAGCCGTCATCGAAGGTCGATGCGACGCCGGCTTGCTGATTCATGAGGGCCAGCTTTTCTATCACAATCTGGGTTTGCACAAAGTTCTCGACCTCGGTGAATGGTGGCACGAACACACGAACGGTCTGCCTTTGCCGATGGGCGGTAATGCCATCCGCCGCGACCTTGGCACCGAGACTATCAAAGAAGTTTCGGGGTTGCTGAAGGAGAGCATTCAATACTCGCTCGACAACCGCGAAGATGCCTTGCAGTACGCGATGCAGTTCGCGCGCGACATGGATCCCGCGCTAGCGGATCGTTTCGTCGCGATGTGGGTGAACGACCTCACGCTTGATTACGGCGAGCGCGGGCGCGAAGCAGTTCAACGCCTGCTCGTCGAAGGACATGAACGCGGGATTATTCCACATTCGGTTGACGTCGAGTTTGTGGAATGATCGCACTGAGCTGCAACCGTACTGACTGGACACGCGGTCTTGATTAAAAGTTTGAAATAGACCCGAGCGCGGCTCTTGCTGCTGAAATTTCGGGGCCTGCGGTCTTTCCGACCATTCCTTGACACCCCCCAGACTGGCCCTTATCATGCTTGTTTCCGCAATGGCCGGAATTGTTGTCTGATGTATGTTCGAGTCTCTTTCCGACAAGCTAAAGCGGACGCTGAAGAATCTGCGTGGCGAAGGCGTCCTGACAAAGGAACACGTTGACGCGGCGCTGCGCGAGATTCGGCTGGCACTGCTGGAAGCCGACGTTAACTACAAAGTCGCGAAAGACTTCATCGCGGCGGTTAAAGAGAAAGCCGAAGGCCAGCAGGTTTGGCTGGAACTAAAGCCTTCGGAGCAAGTCGTCAAGATCGTTTTTGACGAGCTCGTTGAACTGCTCGGCGGCCAATCTTCACGGCTGGTTTTTACTAAAACCAGTCCTAACGTCGTGATGATTGTCGGCCTGCAAGGGTCGGGCAAGACGACTTCGACGGGAAAGATCGCGCGCTGGCTGGCGCAGAATCAGCAACGCAAGCCGCTGCTGCTATCCACGGACGTTTACCGGCCGGCGGCGCGAGAACAATTAAGGGTCATCGCAAAAGCGACTGGCCAATCGATCTTTGAAAAGCCTGAGACGAACGATCCGCTCGAGTTGACGCGTGAAGCTTTGAAGCAGGCGCGCGACGTCGGGTACGACACACTTTTGATCGATACCGCCGGCCGCCTGCACATCGACGAAGATTTGATGGAAGAGTTGGTCAAGATCAAGAGTGAAACGCATCCCGTCGAGATCCTTTTTGTTGCTGATGCCATGACCGGGCAGGACGCGGTGCGATCGGCCGAAGAGTTCCACGCGCGCGTTGGCATAACCGGCGTGGTGCTGACCAAGATGGATGGAGATGCGCGCGGCGGCGCGGCGCTCTCGATCAAACAGGTCACCGGCCAGCCCGTAAAGTTCGTCGGGGTCGGCGAGAAGTACGACGCGCTAGAGCCGTTCTATCCCGACCGAGTGGCGCAGCGCATCCTCGGCATGGGCGATGTCCTCTCGCTGATCGAAGAGGTTAAGGACAAGATCGATCAGACAGACGCTGAAGCTCAGCTCAAGAAACCCCAGCGCAATCAGTCCACGCTCGATGATTTTCGCTCG
>QHXG01000850.1:0-546 GCA_003222845.1 Acidobacteriota bacterium
AATCTGCATTCTGCAATCCGCAATCGTCAATCGGTTGGCGGAGGCGGCAGGAGTTTCAGCCCGTGAGATAGAAGCACTTTCGTCAGGCTTCAGTTCTTCGGGCATATCTCACGGGCTGAACCTGCACACGCAATGCGCGGCGATTTAGCAAACCGCTGCCATACCATTAGGCGACGCCTCCGCGTGATTTTGGATTTCGGAATTCGGATTGCGGATTTGAAAAATCAATCTGCATTCCGCATTCTGCAATTGTCAATCGATTGGCGGAAGGGACAGGACTTGAACCTGCAAGCGACAAGTGCGCGGTAGTGTTCAAGACTACTGCCTTACCAGTTAGGCTACCCTTCCAGGAACAAAGACGATCTTTGGTCTTCGTTCTTTGGACTTTGAAACCTTTCGCACGCAGATGTGCGAACCGAGCACACGAATCAAAGTCCTAAGATCAAAGTACAAAGTTCTTCTTTGTTGGTACATGTGGTAGGACTCGCACCTACGAAGTCGTTAGACGCCTGATTTACAGTCAGGTGCTTTTGCTACTCAGCCACA
>QHXG01000850.1:574-1768 GCA_003222845.1 Acidobacteriota bacterium
TCGCTTCGTGCTAAAAAATAGATGAAGGCAGAGAGAACAATGCCGCGAACAGCGGGGTCCCCGCGCGCGCATCGCGCGTGGGGTGCCAACCCACTTCGAGGCACACTTCTCCTGAGATGGCGATCTCCTGGGACTCTCGCAAAGGACCGAGATCGTCATCCATTGAAGGCTCCCTGCCTTCATCTCTCGCAAATAGGTACTTCGATTGTCAAAAAACTAAAGGAGCGGGCTTTAAGCCTCCCAGGGAAGCTGCCCGCTCCTTCAATTCTCGCGAATTTTGCTTTGAGATTTGGGAGCGGGAGTCCGCTCCCGCTGATTAATGCCTGATTCGACGGCTATCTATGGACCGTTCTTGTCCGAGTCTGCCGCCAAAAATATTGGTTGCTGACAAGGTCAGGCCTAACGAACAGACGACTGGATACATGGCGGCGCACGGCTGCCATTTCGTCGAATGTTTCTGGTATGTCCTGCTCGTCATCATTGAAAGTTTCTTCCTCGCACTGCGCGAACCGATGATCGCGCGAACTCTCTTGTATAAAGTATCAATAGCGATCGTGTCAAGATCTTTTTCTACGAAAACCGATCACCGCTGCTTCGATACTCTTCGACTAGTCGTGAGTTGCCTGACATTCAACTAACGTGGAGATAGTCTTGACTGAGCCGAATATCGACAGCGGCTTGGCCCGCCATAAGCAGCTCTCCTTTGACCAAGCTGCTCCTCGCATATATTCTTAAGGTTTGGGATCGTGCCATAATGAAATCCAAGAATGAGAATCATTTCCCGCAAGGCACTGCGGTTGTTTTGGGAAAGGACGGAATATGCCGATGCCGAGCAGCCACTTAAAGCCTGGTTTAGAGAAGCATCGAACGCGGATTGGGCCAGTCCCGCAGCGATCAAAGCTGCTTTTGGCAATGCCAGCATCGTAGCGAACAACCGCGTGGTGTTCAATATCGGCGGGAATAAGTATCGACTCGTTGTCAGGGTGAATTATCCGTACCGGGTGCTGTACGTTCGTTTTGTGGGAACTCACGCGCAATACGACCGCATCAACGTGGAAGAGGTTTGAGCATGAAAATTAGACCAATCAAGAACAATCGCGACTATCGAGAGGCGCTGAAGGAAATCGACCTACTGATGGACGCCCGGCCAAACACCTCGGAGGGCGATCGTCTCGATGTGTTGGTGACCTTGGT
>QHXG01000850.1:1775-2867 GCA_003222845.1 Acidobacteriota bacterium
AGAGGCATGGGAAGAAAAGCACTGGCCCATTGATTCGCCTGATCCGGTCGAGGCAATTTTGTTCGCGATGGAGCATCGCGGTCTTTCGCGGCGCGATCTTGAGCCACTTATAGGCAGCAGAGCGCGAGTGGCAGAGGTACTAAATCACAAGAGGTCGCTTACGTTGCCGATGATTCGTCGTCTACACGAAGGGCTAGGTATTCCTGCCGAGGTGCTGATCGGTGAAAGCGCGGCCGCTTGACATCACAACCGTGTGAAACGGGTGTAGTCGCTTCGAATTTTGTGCCACTATTTGTGTCACTAGAGGGTGCGAAAATGAGGTGTTTCGTGTCATCATGTGTCGCAACCAGCGTCGGCTAACTTGTTGATAACAAAGTTAAGTTGTTGAATAAATATTCTTGAGATTCAATCTGTCACGTCGGAGGTCGCGGGTTCGAATCCCGTCGGCTCCGCCATTTCTGGTGACAACAAATGGTTACAGTACTTTTCTTCGTGCTGTACCCCTTTTTGTATCCAACCTGGTTTGTCCTTCGGTTGCTTGATCTGCGTCACGGGATGATAATTACTGCGTCCAAACAAGGGACCTTAAGTAGAAATTAGAGCGATGAAATACGAGGGGTGCAATTCGCGTCTTTGCGCGCTGTTTATTTTGGCCGGGTTGTCGGCTGCGTTATTCACCGGCTGCACAAACAAAGCGGCGCAGCAGGGTTTTGAACGGCCACCCGCGCCGGTGACAGTCACGGCCGCAGTTATGCAGGACGTGCCGACCTATATCGACGCGATCGGCAAGACAGTTGCTCGCGAAGTGGTTTCCATCCAGCCGCAAGTCTCTGGCCGCATCACCAAGATCCATTTCACTGACGGCGCGAACGTCAGGAAGGGTGACCTGCTCTTCACGATCGACACGCGGCCCTTCGAAGCGAACGTGCGCCAGGCCCAGGCGAATGTGTCCAAAGATCTCGCCCTGAAGAAGCAAGCCGAAGCTAATCTCGCCAGAGACATCGCCCAACAGAAATATGGAGAGGTCCAAGCAAAACGTTATCGAACGTTGGTCGAGCAGGGCGTCGTTTCGAGAGAGCAGTACGATCAGAT
>QHXG01000411.1 GCA_003222845.1 Acidobacteriota bacterium
CTCAATCTTAAGCCCTCTCTGAAATAAATCGGCGTGGACTTGACTGTGCATCCGCTTGCGCAACCACTCGGCCATGAATTGAGCTGGAGCCACTTGTTTGTGCCGGTCTCGAAGGCCGTCACCGGCGCGACGTCTGACTTCGGTGCATCGTCTTTCAAATAATGATCGAGAAACGGCCGCAGAACGTGCCGACGAAAATAGAGCGCGGTGTCGCTGTGAAACTTCAAAGCACCGAGCGTGCTGCCATCTGCGATCTCTTGCCCATGATGCCACGGACCCATCACCAGAAACACTTTGTCATTGTTCGTGTCCTTCGGTTCGATCGCTTTATAAACCGCGATCGCTCCATAGATGTCTTCCTGATCCCAGAGACTGTGAACCAGCATCACCGGCACCTTCAAAGGCTCTTTCGCAAGAAGTTTGTCGACTGCTTGCTCTTGCCAAAAAGAATCGTAGCTCGGATGTTCCAGCAACTTTCTCCAGAAGCCAGTCTGCTCCAGTCCGCGACGCTTTCCTAACTCTCCCGCAGAACCCGCTTGCATGAACATCTCGTAATCATCAAAGTTGCTGGTCCACCAATGGTAATCATTCCTGCGCGAGCCGTCCTGCTCATAAATGTACGGCATGTTCTGTTGCCGGAACGCGCCGTTGTGAAACCAATCGTCACCCATCCATCCGTCCACCATCGGATTCATCGGCACGGAGACTTTCAAAGCCGGATGCGGATTCACCAGGGCCATCAAAGGCAGAAAACCGTCATATGAAATGCCCAGAATGCCAACCTTGCCATTGCTCTCCGGAATGTTCTTCACGAGCCAGTCGATCGTGTCATACGTGTCAGTCGCATGATCCACATTGGTCGCATTCAACGGCCCACGCAAAGGACGATTCATTACGTAGTCGCCTTCCGAACCGTACTTCCCGCGCACGTCCTGCACGACCCGAATGTAGCCGCCCTCGACGATCACTTCGAGCGCATTGTCATAGCCGTTCAGAATCGGCCCGAGATGTGAACTGGCCGCGTGACTGGTCAACTCCGTCGCGTTGTAGGGCGTCCGCGTCAAGAGGATCGGCGCACGCTTCGCACCCTTCGGCACGATGATGACCGTATGCAGCTTCACGCCATCGCGCATCGGAATCATCACGTCGCGTCGCGTGTATTCAAACCCGTCGTTTGTCGGTTCGAACTTCTGCGGGGTCTCGTTGGGTAGCGTTTGCCCAAACGCCGCAGATGCAAACACGAACAAGAAGACCGCGACAAATATCATCGCGATTGAGCCAGGCATGCGAACAGTTTTTGTAGTCATCTATTAATCGTCCTCAAGATCTGTTTTGCCAAGCAGGCGTTGTTTATAGCTTAAGACGGATTAGAATAGAAGCTGAAATTTTAGAGTAGAACGCATAGGCGACAAGCTCGACATCGTAGAATCGGAGAATAAATGTTACGATGAAAGCCTAACTTTCAGGAGGTGAGAGGATGAGCTGGGACGGAGACGCTTTGGCAGAGCAAATGGAAGAGGCTTTCGAACGACAACAGGCAGTGGCCGACTCTCGCGCCCAGCGGCACACTTCGACTCCTGAGGAGCGTGCTCGCAGCGCCCGATTTCAATCCTTAAGGGTTTCTCGCTCGCGCATCATGGAGCAACTCAAGCTGGCAACTCATCCGTCGCATCGCGCTGTGCTTGAGCGCGCCCTGAAGTCCATCAATGATCAGATGGCCGAAGATGAAACTGCTTCTTAGCCGCGGACCGGAAACAGATCGATACTCGTCGGGTGACTCCCTCTCCCTTTGGGAGAGGGCCGGGGTGAGGGCTTAGCGACAGAACCAAAAAAACCTTCTTTCTCCCTTCTTAGTCGGGGCGGACAGGAAAAGATGGAGGAGAGTTTTCTTTTCTTGTTACTCAGCTACGCCCTCACCCAACCCTCTCCCAGAGGGAGAGGGCGTTTACCTACAAAATCTTAGCCCGCAAGCGAACGCTACTCAAAACGAGTCCTTACCAAACAGGCTGATTGGTTCATCGTCAGGCACCACCGCCGTATAGGCATCCAAATTATTCTGCAGCCGCGCCGTGAAAAAATCGACGACCTTTTGCGCCGTGTCTTTCTCTCTTAATGGCACAGGTATTCGATAATCTTCCTTGTAGTACTTCACCTCTTCACCGCCCCTTCGGTTATGCCTGACAACCTTCCAGCGTACGCGCAGTTTAAGCGGACTTCCTTCCGTGCCTCGATAACCAGCGAAGGTGACGACTTTGGGTCCATTCGCCAGCTCGATCAAATGACTCTGCGAATCGGTCTTAAGATAGATACCCGTCTCACAAATACGGATTTGTGCCGAACTGCCATCGCTGCGCCCCCATGAGAATTCATCTTCAACTGCCCGCCGCCATTCCTCCGGTGTGTACGTCCAAACGGCCAAGGGATTCGGATCGTCGAGAATTGCAGCGATTTCTTTTGCTCGAACTCTTCGCCTATAGAACAAGTAACCCGTCACGCCGGCGGCGATTAGCAGGATTACGACCGCGATAAAGAGAAGATCAAACACTGGCAACTAACCCTCCACCCCTGAAATGTTTATACATGACGGCTACCACTATGGTCGATGAACTCCTACGGAGCTGCGTCAGCTTATAACTGTACCTGTGCCTGCCATGTCGCCATCTGGAAAGCTTACGCAAAACTGTCTCGGGGGCATTCTCAACACTAATGTCTTACGCAGGGGAACCTCCTCGCTTTCCGGCCACCTTCTTCATTCATGAGAATTTCCAAAATGGTGTGGCCGGACCCACGTGCCCATCCTCCAAAAGCGTAGCGGTCGAGCACGAGTTCCTCTCGACAAAGTGGACGGGCATTCATGCGCAGGAAGTGTATTTCGTGCAGGTGACACACTACTCCTCCGGACACTCCGGGCTCAGCCACGCAGTAATCATCCCAATAGGCGAGGTAGAGTCCGTCCGGGCTCCAGGGTCGGGAATCGTCGTACTGATCGAACGCCTCGAAAATGCCTTTGCCCCTGTCTCCATTGGCAGTGCGCGAGGTTCTCTCCCTGCCTGTTCTTAGATCCCTGACGATGATTGTTCCCCAAAGCTTGTCGGCACCCTTGTCATCAGATCGCTCACTAGAGAATCGAACTGCATAGCGGCCATTAGGGCTGACCTCAGTAATAGAAGAATCCGGGGTTGCGAATGAATTAAGATGAGTTTGCCAGCGGATGTTTCCTGCTCGATCGATGTAGGTCTGGCAATAGGCGCCATACTCATCACAATTGACAGCAGCTAAATCGCCATTGAAAGAGTTGGCATTTTGAAATTGCGGCTTGATTATCCACTGACCTTCACCATTGATGTAACCCCAGACGGTCTTATCATCCGAAGACTTGATTGCCATGGCGGCCAAACCTTCTGAGAAACTCTTGCCGCCCGCAAAATCGGGATTGATTACAACCCGCCCCTTCAAATCAATAAATCCGTAACCCGAATGCTTGCCGGTTTGAAAAAACAGAGCCAAGCCTTCCGAAAACTTGTCGACTCGATCAAAACGCGGCGCGATGACAAACTTTCCAGTGCGATCGATATATCCGTAGTTTTCAGCCTTAGAGCCCAGATACACGCTGTCCGCAACTTCGACCTTGACGCTGGCCAACCCTTCGGAAAAGTCGGCAACGTCACGCCACTCTTTTGCAGAGAGAACCACCGCACCTGTCTTATCAATGAACCCATACCTGTCTTTGGATAACTTTACCGCAGCTAGCCCATTATGAAAGTCTCCGGCCCAATCAAATGGTCCTGGAATTGCCAAATCGCCATTTTGGTTTATGTATCCGAACTGGTGCTTCTCCGATAGACGAACCACAGCCAGGCCTTCCGAAAAATCTGATGCTTCGTAGAACTTTGCCGGAATCACGATTTGTCCCTGCCGGTTAATGAATCCCCATCCGTTGTCGGAATACGTTGCTAACCCTTCATGAAAACTGCCGTAATGTGTGCGCGAGTTCAGCGGCGGAATCGTCAATCGGCCCGTCTCGTCAATGAATCCATTAACCAAAGATGGATTGCGACAGTCCGGACATAAAGCCCAACGGGCGACGGCAAGGCCTTCGGAAAATTCCCCGAATCCAACTCGGGTTTTTCGATGAGGTCCTTTGAATTCTCCCAGTTTCGCTGAGATTCGGTCGACTTCTTCAAGTAACTCGGGTTGGGAAGCGCGAATTACGATTTTCCCCGTAACATCAATAAAAGCGGTGCCGTAATCAATCGGAAACAATTTGCGCGCTTCTTTCTTCTGGCCGTTCATTTGGTTACCTAAACCCAGCAATAGGATAACTGAAAGACTGAAAACATTCTGGATTAGTGCCCTTGTGCGGTTCATTTAGCCTGTTCTTTCCGTTCGAAATATTGAACGAGACATCACAAGATAACTTGCAGTGTCGCGTTTGAGCGAGTTGTTCACCGCGCCGGATCGTCCGCTGGTGATCTATCACTTCATGTTTGGAAAGAAGCAGGTCAATTTTGGCCAGCCCCGGCCGAA
>QHXG01000412.1 GCA_003222845.1 Acidobacteriota bacterium
TCGGTGTGGCAGCCATATCGCTCGTCGTCGGTGGCATCGTCGTCATGAACATCATGCTGGTTTCGGTCACTGAGCGAACCAAGGAAATCGGAATTCGCAAAGCTGTCGGCGCGCGCCAGAGAGACATTCGCACCCAGTTTCTGATCGAAGCAGTAATGGTCACCGCAATCGGCGGCGTCTTCGGTGTGTTGACGGGGTTTGGCGTAGCCTGGTTGATCGCGCTGCTCATCGGCTTCCCATTGCTCTTCAGCATCGGATCGGCGGTTTTGGGCGTCAGCGTGTCGTCGATCGTTGGCGTCATCAGCGGTCTGTGGCCGGCCTGGCGGGCTGCGAAGTTGGATCCGATTGAAGCCTTAAGGGCGGAGTAGACGGCATGAGTCCAGAATCCTATCTTTTCATCGCCAAGCTTCTTAAGATTGTCATTATTGTTCTCAGTGTGGTTGCGGCCGGCCTATTTTGTGTTCCCTTCTATCTTTCAACAAAGGAAAGCCGCATAAGGAAGAAAAAACTTAAGCAACTATATGCATCGAGAAAGTCGTTAGACGATGATGAGTTTTATAAAAGGTTCTACGAATCGCGCAACGTTCCTAGAGACATCGTAGAAAAAGTCAGAAAGATTCTAGCTGAGGACTTCTATTTGTTGGACGTTTCAAGAATCCTTCCGCAAGACGACTTCACTGGCAACTTGTCAATTCTGTGGGGCGAGTGGAGTGGGCTTGATGGCCTTGAAGCAGTCGAGGTGGTCGAGAGGTTTGAAAAAGAGTTTGATATTACGATCAGCGATTCTGAGGGAGCCGCTATGAAGACGATTGAGGACATTATTCTGATAATTTGGTGGAAGATATTGCACGACGATAAGGCTTCGCGAGTGGCTTAATGAACTTCATCGACATTAAAGAATCCGCCTTCATGGCGCTCGACACGGTGCGGGTGAACAAGTTGCGTTCGGCGCTCACAATTCTTGGCGTGAGCGTCGGCGTGGTTACGGTGATGTTCATGGTCTCGATCATACAGGGCTTGAACAAAGCATTTGCGGCGCAGGTCGAATCGCTCGGTTCAAACACCATCTGGGCTTTAAAGTTCGATCCCAGTTTTGGGCACCAACCCACGAGCGAAGAGATCCATCGAAAGGAATTGACTGTTGAAGACGCGGACGCTATTCGCCACGAAGCGCCTTCAGTCTCCAGCGTCGCGCCTTTCTATCGAAAGATCAATGAAACCGTCCGCCACCAGGACAAGCAGAGCGACACGCCGATCCTCCTGGGCGTTACGCCCTACCACGAATTTACCCTGTCGAACTTTGTCGGCTATGGGCGCTACATTTCCGATCTCGACGTCGAACAGCGCGCTAACGTGTGCGTGCTGGGACTGGACGTGGTCCACGCGCTTTTCCCAAACGAGGATCCGCTCGATAAGGAAATGAAAATTGCCGGGCACCCGTTCAAAGTCATCGGTGTGATGGAGCCGCTCGGTTCAATCTTTGGGCAATCGCGCGACAACCAGTTGTACATTCCGATCTCCACTTTCCACAAGTATTACCCCGAGATGGAATTCCCGGACATTATCTTTGCGATCATCGTGCGACCGGTGTCGCGCGCTTATGTCCGAAGTGCGATCGACGAAATGACGGATATTCTGCGTCGTCGCCGGCAAGTCCCGCGGGGCACTGCCGACACCTTTGGCATCTCATCTCAAGACGCGCTGCTGGATATCTACAATCAACTAACTGGCGCAACATTCCTGGTGCTGACGGCGGTCTCGGCGGTGGCGTTGATGATTGGCGGTATCGGCGTGATGAACATCATGCTGGTCTCAGTCACGGAGAGAACCAAAGAGATCGGCCTGCGAAAAGCCGTCGGCGCCACGCGGATAAATATCCTTTCCCAGTTTCTGATCGAAGCGGTCGTGCTGACGGCCATCGGCGGGTTGATAGGATTGGCGGTGGGAGAACTGGCGAGCGTCCTAATGAACAAGTATTCGCCGCTGCCGGCGTTTGTGCCCGCATGGGCGATTGGCGTAGGAATTGGCATCTCCGCAGCCGTCGGAATAGTGTTTGGGCTTTGGCCCGCATGGAAGGCGGCGCGATTGGATCCGATTGAGTCGTTGAGGTGGGAGTAAAGACCGTTTCAGAACCGCGAGCGTTAGCGACCGGCCCTGGGTACGCAGGCGTCCCGCCTGCTTTGTGTGAGCGCTGCGCGTCTGAGATTAAGCAGGCGGGACGCCTGCGTACCCAGGCCCGGTCGCACCGCTGGTTCTGACCCACGGCGAGGTAACCAAAACGGCGTTGTAATCGTAATAATATTCAGATGAAGCTTTTCGAAATTCTTAAAGTTGCGATCGCGGCCATCTGGGCGCACAAACTGCGGTCCGCCCTGACGCTGTTGGGCATGATCGTCGGTGTTACGGCCTTCGTGACGGTTGTCTCGCTGATTCAGGGCTTCAACGTTTACATCGACGAAAAGATAGCAGGCATCGGCGCCAAGTCATTTTCCGTTCAGCGCTTCAATCCATTCGAAGATTTCAAAGACACCGACACCATCGCCGCGGCGCAACGACGCAACAAAGACATGACGCTGGAAGATTACGAATATCTTAAGGAGCATGCGACGCTCATCGGCAAGATCGGAGCCAAGGCGCGCGGTACGCCATCTCAGGTCAAGCGCAACGACCAGTTGCTGGAAGATATCTTCGTTAGCGGCGCCACCGCAAATACGGCGGACATCGATAACCGCACCATCGCTAACGGTCGTTTCTTCAGCGAAGCAGAGAATGATGGCGCCGCGCGGGTGGCTTATGTAGGCGCGGACATCGCCACCAAATTGTTTCCCGCCGGCAATCCGATTGGTGGCGAGATTTCAATTCGGGGACTGCCTTATCGGGTGATTGGAGTTGAAGAAGTTAAAGGCACTGTTTTCGGGATTTCCCAGGACAACTTCATTGTGATTCCGCTCAAGACTTACTCGATCGATTTTGGATCCTTGATTAGACAACGCTCGCTCTATTTCATAGCCACTTCAAAGACCGACGATACCTTTAACGACGCCGTCGAGGAATCGAGATTTTTGATGCGCGCCCGCCGCCATCTCGGAGCGAACGAGAAGGACAACTTTGGCATCGTCACGCCGGACGCGATCACCGGCTTACGGGATCGACTCTTCGGCACGATCTTTCTGGTAGCCGTTTCGGTGCCTGCCATTGCGATGATTGTGGGCGCCATCGTGATCATGAATATCATGCTGGTCTCGGTGACTGAGCGAACCAAAGAGATCGGGCTGCGCAAATCACTCGGCGCCCGCAAGGCCGACATTCTGAAGCAATTTTTGATTGAAGCCGTAACTTTGGCTACCATCGGCGGGGCGGTGGGGATATTTCTGGCATGGATTGTGGGCAAGATTGTTACCGCGACTTTTTTCCCCACTTATCTTTCTCTGCTGGCGATTCTATTCGCTCTGGCAGCTTCGGGAGGAGTCGGCGTCCTTTCAGGAATCGTGCCTGCGTGGAAGGCCGCGCGACTGGATCCGATTGAAGCGTTACGGGCCGAGACTTAATTAGGAAATTGCAAATTGAAAATTGAAAAATGAAAATTGCAAATTTGTTCGGAACCGAGATGTCTTTACACTGAGGCTTTCGTAAATTTGAAATTTGCATTTTTCAATTTTCAATTTGCAATGGCCGTCCCAAGAAGAACGAAATTCTCGTAGTTGTAACGAACTGATGAAACTGTTCAGATCTGACATCTTAGAAAACCTCTGGATGGCTCTGGGCACCTTGCGGGCCAACAAGCTGCGTTCATTTCTCACGGTGATCGGCGTGATCATCGGCGTCGTCACGGTAATGCTCATCGCCTCGATTATCAGTGGCATCGATACCGCTTTCACCAAAGAGGTTGAATCGTTCGGCACGCGCTCGATGTACATCAGCAAGTACAATCCCGGCATTCACGTCGGGCGGCTTTCGCGCGAAGAGCGCATGCGCAAGCCCTTGACCTACGATGACGCGAACGCGCTTTCAAAACTGCCCACCATTGAAGTTGCGGTACCCTTTCTGGAAATCACGAACAACTTCTTCGGCCAGAAGATTCTGGTTAGCGGAGGCGGTAAGACTTCGGCCTCGGTCGGCTTAGAAGGCACGCTGCCCGATTTCGAAAAGGCGGGCACGCAAGTCATTGCCGAGGGCCGGTTTTTTTCGCAATTCGAAAACGATCAGAATCAAAACGTTTGCGTCGTGGGTTCAAAAGTGGCCGACGATTTCTTTCGTTTCGGGTCACCCGTGGGCGACACGCTCAAGATTGGCTCAGAAGAGTATCGAGTCGTGGGCGTGCTGCAAAAGCGTGAGCAGTTTCTCTTCAGTGGCGGCAGCGATGATCAAAACAATGTCATCTACTTGCCTTACAACGTGGCGCGCAAACTGAAACCCAACTCGGAAGATGTTTACGTGCTGGCCGTGGCCAAACCGGGAATGATGCAGGAAGCCATGGATCAGGTGACCGACCTGTTACGCGTTCGCCGGCAGGTGCGTTTCGGAAGTCCTGACAGCTTTGGCATACAGACTACGGAAGCGCTCATCAGCACTTTTCATTCAATCACCGGCGGCATCGCGCTCGCCATGGTTGTGATTTCTTCCGTGGGCTTGATGGTGGGCGGCATCGGTGTGATGAACATCATGCTGGTCTCG
>QHXG01000413.1 GCA_003222845.1 Acidobacteriota bacterium
AGCGACAGATTGAACGCATGCGCGCCAATGTTTGGGAGCCGTTCGAGCGCTGCGCGCGCGTGCTCGATCATTTTGGCTATCTTGATTTCGCGAGTGAGCGCGTTACAGATCGGGGGCGCTGGCTAGCCGATTTGCGCGTCGATCGGCCTCTGCTAATCGGCGAAGCCCTCCAGAGAAATCTCTTTACGTCGCTGGATGCGAAGCGGGCCGCTGCTCTGATCGCCGCCGTGGCCGCTGATGAAGATCGCGATTACGGCGAGATGGAACTCGACGATGAGATCGTAACGCTGCTGGCGGAATTCGATGAGATCACCTTCGAGGTCTCGACCGAGGAATGGCAGCAGGGAATCGAACCAGCGCCCGAAATTAACTTCTCAGCCGCCGCGGCCGCCGCCCACTGGGCCAGCGGCGTCGATTGGCCCACGCTGGTTCGCGAGACCCGCGCCGAAGAGGGCGATCTCGTCAGACTATTGTCGCGAACCGGCGAAGCTTTGCTGCAAATCGCAGGTTTGCGTGAGACGCATTTGGAGGCGGCGAGAACCGCTACAACTGCGGCCGAAATCGTGCTGCGCGAACCCGTGCGATAGGATCGAGGCGACCACTCGGCGAGGTTTCGAATGATCGATTGTGTTAGAATTCAGTGTTAGAGAGAAACCCATGCAGGTTCTAGAAACTCCAACCACGAACGTTATTTCCTTCTCGCCCTTGCTGCGGCGATACACGCATGAGGAGTTTTGCGAACTGCCTGATCCAGGAGACCGCGCTAGCTATGAACTGATAGGAGGATACTTGTTTATGGTTCCCCCACCGGATCCGCCCCATGACGATCTTGATACGCGATTGAACAAGTCGCTCGTTGGATTCGTCCTTAATCACGACTCGCCAGGCGAGGTTTACCATCCGCGAGCTGCAATCTACATTGACGACACGTATCTCGAACCCGATATGATGTACGTCTCGAATGAGCTTCGCGCCAAGATGGGCGAGCGACGAACGTCAGCCGACATCGTCTTCGAGTATCTTTCAGAGTCAACCAGAGTCTACAATCAGACTACGAAAGCGGATACATATCTGGCGCTCGGCGTGCGTGAGTTATGGTTGATAGACTCCGACAGTCGAACGATCGAGGTTCGTCATCCTGTTATCAAAGAGAATTTTCCGGCTTGGGAGAGTGTGCAGTACGGTAAAGGCGAGTGGGCTGAGTCACGAGTTTTAAGCGGCTGGCGCGTTTCGGTTGATGAATTGTTCGCTGGGTTGGTATAAAGACGGACTTAGAGAAAAGAGTGATGGAAGTTCTTTTAGCTAACGAATACGGTTTTTGTTTCGGCGTCGAGCGCGCCGTGGAAATGGTTGAAGACGCGTTGCAGGTTGGCGCGCCGGTGCGCACGCTCGGGCCGCTCATTCACAACACCCAGGAGATGCAGCGACTGGAATGTGAAGGCGTATCAACCGTGCAAGATCCTGCTGAAGTATCTCCGGATGAAATTGCGGTAATTCGCGCGCACGGCGTGACGCCGCAGGTTCAGACCGAATTGGAAAAGCGCGCGGCCCGGGTTGTTGACGCGACCTGTCCATTTGTAACTCGCGTGCAGCGACTGGCGGAGCGCGCGGCCAAGGAGGGTCGTCACGTCGTCGTCGCGGGCAATCCCGCGCATCCGGAAATGATCGGAGTTGTAGGTTATGCGCCAAATAACACCTTCGTCGTAAGCGACGCCGGCGAGGTCGAAAAACTTCCGCCGCTGCACGCGCCTCTGGTAGTCTCGCAAACGACGCTGAAGCTGAAAACATTTTTGGAAGTTGCCGAAGCCGTCCGCGCTAAAGCTGACGCCGAGCCGCAAGTTGTCAACACCATCTGCTCGGCCACGCGTGATCGACAGGACGCGGCCCGCGCCCTCGCCGGACTGGTCGATGTTTTCTACATCATCGGCGGCAAGCATTCATCGAACAGCATTAAGCTGCTCGCCGTCTGCCAGGAGCAGTGCCAGCACAGTTTCCTGATCGAGACCGATAGCGAAATCAACGCTGAGGATTTGAAGGGCGTCAACCGCGTCGGTGTGACCGCCGGAGCTTCGACTCCGAATTGGTTGATCGATCAGGTGGTCAAACGACTGCGCGAGATTGGCAATAACGGCGCGTCGCTTTCTGTCTAAGCTTCTTCGTGCCGCTTCGCTTTCATTTCGCGTGACTTCGTGGATCGTGTCACCACCGTTCCCAACCACGATCCACGAAACCACACAAAATCCAAGCCAAAAGCACGCGAAAAGTTCAGAGCTATGAAGTACAAATTTACTATTGTCCTATTTGTCCTGTCCGGCGCGATCATGACGACTCGAACCCACGCCAAGCCGCGGCCATTCCAACAAATTGTCGACGCATATTTCGATGACTACTTCAAGACGAATCCTTCGCAGGCGACGAGTGTCGGCTTTCACCAATACGATCATCAGCTTGAAGATTTTTCGCTCTCCGCTCATCAGCGCAACCGGCGCAAGTTGGTCGAATACCTGGCCGCATTTCAGGCTTTGAATCCGCGTGCACTTTCGCCTCTTGAACGTGATGATCGCGAGATCATGATTGTGACGATTCACAGCCTGCTGCTCGAAGAGGATCGCGTGCAGATGTGGCGCAAGAACCCCGACACGTATTCGAGCGCGGTCACCAGCAGCATCTTCGCGCTTATCAAGCGTGACTTTGCGCCGCCGGAAGAACGGTTGCGTTCAGTTATCGAGCGCGAGAAACAGATTTCCCGAGCGCTTACACAGGCGCGAGGAGTCCTGCGCACCCCCCCAAAGATTTACACGCGTATTGCGATCGAGCAATTGCCGGGCAACATCGATTTCTTTCAGACTACCGTTCCCGATGCGTTCAAGAACGTGAACCACGCGGTGCTGCTCGCGGATTTCAAACAGAGCAACGACGCGGCGATTGCAGCGCTCAAGGATTATCAAGGATGGCTGCAAAAGAATCTGTTGCCTCGTTCGCGCGGAACGTTCGCGATCGGAGCGGAGAATTATCGTCTGAAACTTTTGTACGACGAGATGGTCGATGTGCCGTTGCCGAGACTCTTGAAGATCGGCTACGCGCAGTTGCGAAAGGATCAGCAAGCGTTGGTTGAAACTGCGCGACGTATCGATCCAAAGAAGAAACCGGAAGACGTCCTCAAGGAGCTCGAGAGGGATCATCCGACCGCTGACACTCTGCTGTCATCGGCGCAGCAGCAGCTCGACGGTCTCCGCCAGTTCCTGATCGATCACAAAATCATTACCGTGCCGGGTGGCGCACAGGCGAAAGTCGTCGAAACGCCCTCGTTCATGCGCGCGACGACGTTTGCTTCGATGGATACGCCGGGACCATACGAGACCAAAGCGACTGAGGCCTACTACAACATCACCTTGCCCGATCCTTCATGGTCAAAGGAAAAACAGGAAGAGTACCTCGAGGGCTACAACTATCCGCTGTTGAGCAACGTGTCGGTACATGAGGTCTGGCCCGGCCATTACACGCAGTTTCTTTGGGTCAAGAACAATCCTGAGTTATCCAAGACGCGCAAGCTCACGGGCGCCGGTTCGAACGCCGAAGGTTGGGCGCATTACAGCGAACAGATGGTTTTGGACGAAGGGCTCCATAACAACGATCCGCGATATCGCCTGGCGCAACTGGTCGACGCGCTCTTGCGCGATTGTCGCTACCTCGTCGGGATCAAAATGCATACGCAGGGGATGACGACGGATGAAGCCAAAGAGTTTTTCGTGAAAGAAGGCCATCAGGTTCCGGTGGTCGGTGAGATGGAAACGAAACGCGGCGCGGGCGATCCCACGTACTTGATGTACACTCTCGGCAAGTTGGAAATATTGAAGCTGCGCGAAGACTACAAACGAAGGATGGGCAGCGCGTTTTCACTCCAGGATTTTCACGATCGATTTATCAAGGCGGGCAGCCCAGCGGTAAAGATTGTGCGGCGAGAATTGATGGGACGCGATGGTCCTCTGCTTTAGCGATTGTCCGCAGATTACACAGATCTCGCAGAACGAATCACCAAAGCTGACGAAAGTCTTTTGGTCTTTAATACCTCATCTGTGTAATCTGCGAAATCTGCGGATTATTCTGAGAAATGGACATCGAAACTGTTCGCGTTTACTGCCTTTCGTTCCCGCACGCCACTGAAAATGTGCAGTGGGGAAATGATCTCGTGTTCAAGATTGCCGGCAAGATGTTCGCGGTCCTGGTGCTTGAAGGAGCGTCAAAATATTGTCTGTCGCTCAAATGCACGGAAGAGAAGTTCGCCGAATTGATCGAACAGGATGGAATCGACCCCGCGCCATATTCCGCCCGTTATCATTGGGTCGCATTCCAAAGCTTCGACGTGCTCAGCGAGAAAGAATTGAAAGGGTTGCTGCGCAACTCGTACGATCTAGTCTTCGAAAAATTGCCGAAGAAGCTGAAGGCGCAGCTTGGTTAATTGTTTTCTCTGTGTCCTCTGTGGTAATCGCTAGCTCGCGTTCTGTCGCTGCTCCCTTCAAAAGTCACTAGGCTCAATCGGATTTTAATCCTGCCATAGGCCCCAGCGCGCCGTTCGCGCTTCGTCTTCGGCGCGGGCATACAGTTCTCGATCCTCGGGCGCCGGCAGGAAATCGCGGGGTTAGGTGAAGACCTAACGAAAACCCTTGCATTCAGGCCAACCAAATCTCAAACTGCGTGTCTGTGTTAGCGTCCGGACCGTTAACTAGCCCTGGCCTTCGAGATAATCCGTTGATCGATAGCGAAGAAGAATTAATCAGGCAAGCCCAACGCGCCGATTCCGATGCTTTCTGCGTGCTCGCCGAGCACTACGAACGCCGGATCTATTCGCTCGCTTTTCATTACTGCCACGATTCGGAAGATGCTGAGGATCTCTCTCAGGAAGTGTGGCTCAGAGCTTATCAAGCGATAAGGTCGTTTCGAGGTGAATCGAGTTTTTACACCTGGCTGCGGAGAATCACGATTAATTGTTTCCTCAATCGCCGACGAGCCAGGTCGTTCGGCCGGCGTGGACAGAACATCGAATTCAGCTCGCTTGAACTCGTCTCAAACACCAGCGAGGCGTCAGGCATAAGTTCTGAGCGGACACTACACAACCGAATCCTCTTGGAAAAGGTAAGAGAGGCGCTGTCCGAGTTAACCACTCAACAGAGACTGATTTTTGTGCTCAAGCACTACGAGGGAATGACTTACGAGGAGATATCGGAAGCGGTGGGCTGTTCGACGGGAACCGCCAAAAAATCTGTTTCGCGGGCCATCGCCAAATTGCGGACGCGGCTCGACGTCGCCGTTGGAACCACCGATTGTGTTCCTTGCGCCGCCGGTGAATTCTAAAAGGGAGTTTTGAGAAGATGCATGACTGTAAAACAACGCGAGAGAGGCTGAACGAATTGGCCGTCAGCGGCGAGGACACACAGTTGCTTGATGGACTGCGGCACTGCGAGGCGTGTCGCGAAGAATACGAAGCGCTGCGAAGCACGCTGAGGCTTACCGATCAGGCTCTGCGATCTGCCCCGGCGGAAGACTTTTGGCCCGGCTATCACGGCAGACTGCGACAACGTTTGGAGGGTGTTTCACAAGAACACGCACCGGCTGTGACAGTCGAGCCGTCAGGCGCGCTGACCTGGCTTCGCTCTCTCGTAACCGGATCAGTGCGAGTTCCGGTTCCGATCGCCGCGGTCCTGCTGCTCGTATTCGTCGCGACGATTCTCTTCGCCGTAAAGTCGCGGCGCGCGCGCGCAACTGTATTGCCTGGTGAGACGACCGTGGTGACGGAAACAGTTGAGGTTCCGGTCATTCATGAAAAGACCGTGACTCGTTTGGTTTATCGCAATAGAGATCGGCGAGAAGGAAACGAGCGTCGCGGTGCGGCAGCATTCGCGCAACGGCAAAACGAAACTGGAAAAGCTCCGGTTAGCTTGTCTGGGTTTACGCCGACGAATGAAGTAAAGCTGACGATCATCAAAGGGAGCTATCGGGATGAGAAGTAGGGCGCTCGCGATAATCTTTTGTTTGGTTGGCGTCTGCTTTGCGGCGAGCGCGCAGGAAGGCGTGAATCGTCAATTGATTGTGCCGCTCACTGAAGGTGGTTTTGTGGCATTTCAAAGCGAAACGGCCTGGGCCGACGCCAGAAAAGCGGGGGCGCAGTTTCAACGCGTACCGCCGATTCTTCGGGCCGAAGCTCAGCTCGACGAGAATCATTTAATCCATCGCGTGCTCGTGAACGCCGCCGGCAGGTTCGCATTTGGTTACGATCTGTCCGTTTCGTCGGATCTCGCATCGAAGCAATTCAAGATTACGGTGCTCCCGCTCGATCGGAGCTTTGAAAAGAAACTGCAGGCAGCGGATCCGGATCATTTGACGGATGTTATTCCCACGTTCCCAATGTCCGCCGCGCCTCAGACGCTGGACGACGGTGACGCGTTTTCGCTTGATTTGCTGATTAATCAGAACGCCGGCGTGAAGATTATCGACGTCGTCCGGGTGACGTTCGATAAGACACGTCTGCGCGACTTTCCCAAAAGCCTGCCGCGCGATTTCACGCTTGACGCGATCGAGCTCTCAATCAAAGACTATCGGCTGCTGCTTAATGGCAATGTCGTCGCCGTGGGCAAGTCGACCCATCCGATTGCGGGCGCGTTGGTGTGGTTCTATGTTCAGGATCGCGGTCGCTTTATTTTTTCGCTGACGCCGCGCGAGGGCTATGAATTTCAGAAGGTTGGGATCGTCGACGGCAACCGAATCGAATTCACCATGGGCGAAGACCGCTACGAATGGCTGTCGGCGTCGCCGATTCTGAGCGGTGGCGGCACATGGAATTTGTGGGTGTTGCATGACCCAAAGTACAGTCCGCTTTTTGGGGTCGACAAATCTCCTGACACCGGTAAGAGCGTTCTACAAAAAGTGGACGAAGCGGTGGCCAAGGCTAATGCGAGCGTGAACATTCCAACGCAGAGCGGGCGCAGTATAGTCGCGCCGGGTAAGCGAACGACCGACACCCAAAAAGCTGAAGCCCCCAAGCCACCGCGCGTAATGATGGGCAGCGCCGATCGGATTGAGAATTTGTGGCCCCGGAATTAGCGCCTTCGCCTGGAATCGCGACTGTTCGGGGCGCGAACTAGATCACAAAAAGTCGGATTGAATTATCTCCGGTATGAAAACCCGAGCCGGAGAGTAGGGATAAGTGTGTGCCGGCAAAATCAACAGGAGAACTGAAATGAAAACAAGACTACTTGCGACTGTGATCATTGCTGTAGGCTCGTTGCTTGGTACTCATCAAGCGAAAAGCGAAGGGGCAAACAAAGCCATCAATTGACTTGCCAAAATACGAAGTCAGTGCGGACTTCACCACTTTCACGGTTAACGGAAACCAAGTTGAACTTGGGGCGGGCGGAAGATTTACCTATAACATCAACCAGAGCTTCGCGCTCGAAGCTGCGGGTTATTTTTCCCCGGGCACGTGCGATAGATGTCCAGGTCAGGTCACCGGTCGAATTGGGGAAGGACTGTTCGGCTTGAAAGCCGGAAAGCGGTTTTCCAAGGTCGGTATCTTCGCAAAGGCACGGCCCGGATTCATGACTATCGGCAAAGGCTACTTTGATTTACTTCTGAACAGCGGCGGCTTCTTCACCACCGTCCCTCACAGGATCACGCCTTTGGCGCTCGATCTCGGTGGGGTTTTTGAGTTCTATCCTTCGAAGAAAGTTGTGTTGCGCGTAGACTACGGCGACACGATACTTCGCTATCCGCAACATTCTTTCATTGGGTTCAGTGTCGATCCAGTTACCTTCGCATTGACGTCGGCCCAGCGGACCCAGCCGGCGTTTACGACGCATAATACTCAATTCATCGTGGGCGTTGGGTTTAGGTTTTAGTGTAAGCGAATCTGTTCCAGGTCAATGTCTGTTCCATCCAGAATAATCTCCCGAACCGTATTGATCCGTTTTCTGTAAACGACGGTCCCCTCGCGGCCAAAAACCATGTTCGACAGATGTTTCTTTGACTGAATGCCGAACGCCTGATGTGACTCCGGCGCGTCAATGCCTTCCAATCTAATCCGATGTTGAGTCTCTGCAAATCGCTTCTTCTCGCGTTGGTAAAGGAAATCAGACTATCGGATTGTCAGCGGTTAATAAAACACAAGTCTCTTTACCATTCATCCATCCTTCCCCGTATAATTCCCTTATGGCGGCGAAAACCAAAGCTCAACGCGAGAACCTAAGTCTGTTTGAAAGCGATCAGCAAATTGATTTACCGGGCGAAATCGAACCCGAAGAAATAGCCCCGAAAGAAATCTTGCTTAGCTCGTCCGAGCCTGAGGCCAGGGAACTGTTTGATCTCGCGATTCAAATTAAGGAGCTGAAACCCTGGCGCTGGATGGAAGAGATCGATCTCATTGGCATTGAGAATCCCGAGACTGGCAAAATCGGATTCATTAGCGTCATGGGCAGGCTCGGAGAGCATGAGGCTATTGCCCTCTACCTGGGAGCCGAAGGACTGTATGACTTCATCGACCTCCATACAGACGAGTCAGCGACCGCCCATCGCGCGTTGGAGATTCGGCACCTGCAAGCAGCATTCTCTGAACGAAAGTACCTGGAGAAGGAAGACCGCGATCTCATCAAGCAACTGGGACTGAAGTTTAGCGGCGGAGCATGGCCGATGTTTCGCAGTTATCGTCCCGGGTATCTGCCGTGGTTTGTCACCCTCAACGAAGCTCAGTTTCTTATCCATGCTTTATCTCAAATAATCGAGGTAGCGAAAAGCGTTCGCGACGAAGCACAACCGTTTCATCCCACAGGACGGGTTGAGAAGGACGGATACCTCATACGAGTGGCGCGCAAAGAGGGGTCGGCACTGATTTGGGAAGATCAGGTTTGGCGCATCCCGCGGCCAACGCATGAGTCGGTTGTGATCCCAATCGACAACGCCACGTTAGAGCGACTGAAACTTTTGCCTCAAACCAAGCTTGAGATGGAAGCGGATCTGATCCTGGTGCCGGCACGCATTGGAAAGTCGGGACAGAGACCTTTGGCGCTGTACTTGTTCATGATAGCCGATCGAGACAGCGGATTTATTTTCGGCAACGAATTGATAACCGCAGAGGACTCATTGACAGCGATGCATTCCCGCCTTCCGAATTCGCTGGCGCTGATGTTAGTGCAAGCCAAGATCATGCCGCAGAGGCTGCTGGTGCGTTCTAAATTGCTACGAACTGTGCTCAGGTCTTTAACGCAGGCGCTGAACATCGAATTGCGGCACGCAGACGAACTTCCCAGCATCGATGAAGCCGCGCGGTGCATGGGCGAGTGGATGCGCACGGGCAAGATGCCTTCATGACTTTGGTTTCCCTTAAAACAATTGAGAATGTCCGTCTCAGCAAAACAGCAAAAAGAGGAGATCAAAGTTTTCATCTCGCATCGCGAATCAGTTTGCGATGAGTGTCATGAAGAACTCGGCAAGAAAGCGTGGATTACGCTGGTCAGGGACAAGGGCGCATTGTGTCTCGCTTGCGCCGACCTGGACCATCTGGTGTTCCTTCCTTCCGGCGGTGCGGCACTAACCCGGCGCGCAAAGAAACATTCCGTATTGTCCGCTGTGGTTCTGAAGTGGAGCCGGGCCCGCAAGCGATACGAGCGGCAAGGGCTTCTGGTCGAAGAGCGGGCGCTCGAATTAGCGGAAAACGAGTGTCTCGCTGACGCTGATGTGCGGGCCCGGCGCAGAGAGCGCGAGGCCGAACGGAGAGCAGAACTCGACGAAACATTTGTCGATCGATTCGCCGCCAAGATCCGCGAAGCCTTTCCGCGAATCGTGGCTGGTAGAGAGCAAAAGATCGCCGAGCATGCCTGCCTGAAATACAGCGGTCGCATCGGGCGCTCAGCCCTGGGAAAGAAAATGGACGACCTCGCCGTGCGTCTCGCCGTCATCGCCCACATTCGGCATAACGAAACGAACTATGATGAGCTGCTCGGTCGAGGCTGGGAGAGATCGGAAGCCAGAGCCGCGGTCGGCGATGCCGTTGATGAAATCCTGATCTACTGGGAAGCTGGGCGACCTGATCAGAATTTGTGATAGGCTTTGGGCTCGACCTTTGAGCCGGCACTGGCATGAACATTTCGGAGCTTAAGGAACGCATCGCGCGCTGGGAGGATCTGCACACTGAGTTCAAACAGTGGCCCGTTCACCCGGACGATTTGGCCAGCTCCATAGTCGCGTTCGTTGACGCGCCTACACCGATCAGTTACTTTTGCCTACCAGGGGAGATGTTTGCACGTCGCTCTCCCTTAACCTGCCGCCTGCGCCCGAGACGAAATAATAGATTCCTTTCTGCGGCTTGATTCGTTCATACACGTGATCGTGGCCGGCAAGCACGACGTTCACTCCGTACTTTAGGAATATCGGTTCGACAATCTCGCGCAGTTGCTGGTCCGACCCATGCCCTTTAGCCGAGGAATAGGGCGGATGGTGGAAGAAACAGATTTTCCAATCTGAAGTGTCTTTGGCTAACTCGCTTTCCAGCCACGCGAGCTGCTTCTTGTCCATGTAGTTACTGTTGAGCGAATAAAATGCGACATTGCCTTTCTTGAATCGGTAATACTCTTTCCCGTTCATGTTGAAGTTCGCGTAATTAATCTGCATTGGCAGGTCATGATTTCCCAGCGTGGCGTAGAACTTCACTTTGTCATTCAGCAACACCTTGTAAACATCCGAGAACTTCGTCTCGAAGTCCTTTGCCGATTCACTGCCATAGAGGTTGTCACCCATCATCAGCACAAAGTCGAAGGGAAAGATGTTTCGGTATTGGACCATCATGTTGGCGACCTGGCGCTGCTTATCTGTGCCCGATCCCGTATCACCCATCACGGCAAATCGAAGCGAGCCTTCTTTAACCGGCAAGGTAAGTTTCAGCGACGAGTTGGCGCGGGCAGCGACTTTCGATCCGATCGCAGCGGATTGGCCGTGAGATATAGGCAAGCTGCCGAAAATTACTAAGCTAAGTATTAAGAGCGAAAAAACGAATCGTCTCATGGCAATCTTTCTGCTCCTTTCAGGGCCCCGGTTTCTATGGCAGCGCGTCAAGCATGTAATCGATGATCAGGTTGTTGTCCCTGTCCACCAGCAACAGGTGGTGGCCGACGAAACGATACTTTATCTCCTTCGGCAGTTGCGGCAGGTTCAATAAAACTGTCGCCGGCATTTCCACCAGCTCGGTCGGCTCGGGATAGGGATAGTTAACTCGAAGCTTAACGGCCTGCGTCTGCGCGTCGAAAACTATTTCGCGCAATTGAGCGCGGTCTTTACCCTTGAATTCACTCTTCAATGTTCTGCGGATGTAATCGGAACCTTCCGTGTTGAAGACATCACCGCGCTTTGCGCCGACTCTCGCAGCCCTCAATGATTCCTCAAACGACTTTCGATAAGACTCGAGTTGTTCCGGCGTGCTGCTTTTGGAAAGCTTCGGTAGTTTGGCCTTAACCTGGTTGCGCAGCTTCACATAATTCTTCACGCGATTTTCAAAGGCACTAATCGTCTGCTTGTCCATCGTGGAAATCTGCGAGTTCTGTTTCTGCTGGACCTGGGCGATGCCGACCCACGAGAGAATCGGCAAAACCCCCATCGAGAAAACCAGAGTTGTGAGCAAGAGACTCGCGCTTCGCTTGATTTTGTGTTTCATCGACGAACAGAAGGGCAAGCACGATGCCAGCCACTGGCATTCGCCGGCGGACTTCCGGTAAGCCCCTAAACTCAGGCATTTACGGCTCTTTGGGATAGAGCCGCCAGTTCAGGCCTGCCGAATAAAGCGAATGCTTGTAGGACATTTTCAGACTCTGGGTGTTACATAATGAAGAACTCCGCCGTTCAGCGCCCGGATTTCTGGATGCAGGGCATTCAGTGGTTCCGTTCCAGTTAAAAAATAATGTCCGTTAATTTGTGTTCGCAATGATCGCATCCGCAAACTCGTCCGTCGTCGCCGTGCCGCCAATATCGCGGGTGCGGACTCGGCTTTCTTCGCGTAAAGATCCAGCTCCTGGGGCCTGAGCAATCCCGGCGAACCTCAAATGGGCAGATGGATGACGCGGTTGGGAAACTCTTCCGGCTCGCTGCAGTTAAGCAGAATCTCCAGCGCTTCGATTGCGGCGCCGATTGAAAGTTCCTTGGGAACAATGATCACGCCTGGCAAAGGCTCGCCTTTTTCAAGTCGTTCATACGCATATCTTGTCATGGTATTGACGTCGTGCGTGAGAACAACCCGCCCGCTTGCCGCAGCCCAGTCCAAAATCTGCGGATCTTCGGTTTGAAAAAATTCAGTATCTTGAACCAGGAGACAATTCAGTCCGGGAATGCGGCGACGTAATCCTCTTAGGATTCGGCGATTAAAGTTCTCATCCACCAGCAACTGGATAAGTGCGGCTCGATAGGAGTTCTGCTTGGCGACGGCGGAGTCTTTCACGGAACGCCGCGACTTCGGGCCGACTTTCGATCTTGTCCCGAAGCTCTTCGCCTTCCCGCTCGCGCTGGTGAAGATACTCATCCACGGCTACCTGGTGCTCGAGATAAAAAGCGATTGCGCCATAAATTGTATGAAGCGAAACCGAGGGAAAGCCGTCCTGAATCTGTTCAGGCGTGGCCCCTTGGTTGAACTCGTAAACAACCGTATCGAGCGGAACCCGAGAACCCGCCAAGCGAATTGTGCCATCGCGATTTTCAAACAGTGGATTGCTAGGTGTGAGCACGATACTCATGGGCTGAATATATCAGATATGTTGCCCATATTCGAACGGTCTTTTGGTATGTCTGCGGACAGTATGCGCAG
>QHXG01000414.1 GCA_003222845.1 Acidobacteriota bacterium
TCGATCCTCCGGGCTTTGATTCATTAGGTTCATTCGCGCCGAGCGCCGGCATAACAAAGCGCGCCGCGGAACCGCTGCACGCCAGTCCTTCAAAGAGGGCAGTCACTGCATCGAGCAAGGCACAAGAGGCCGCGGCCGAGGCGAGCCGGCAGAAAGAGCGGCAGGCTCGGATAAATGCCGCGAAAGCTTCACTACAGCAGGCCAGGAAATCGCTCACTGCGGCTCGTGCCGCAGTCAAGAGTTTGGAGGGCGCGCAGAAAAAGGCCGAAGCAACAGCGAAGGAAGCCGCGCAAACCAGGCGCGAGGCAGAGGAGCGCTTCAAAAAAGCGAGCGCCGCATCCGCGGATGCAACCCTGCGCGCGCAAAGCATCGCCGTCGAATTAACCAAAGCAACTAAGACGTTGGACGCCGCGAAGCGCACTGTCGAGAGTGCAACCAAAGAACTTGAAAACTCTTTTCGAGAATCAGCATAGAAGTCTTTCTCCCTTCTCCCACTGGGAGAAGGGTTGGGGATGAGGGTTTACGGAGCAATCCTTTTTGAATTTCTACAGTGCGCGAATGGCATTCAACGACAATAGGTAAATCAATTGGAGTTCGCAGCCTAAGCCCTCACCCTAACCCTCTCCCAGTGGGAGAGGGAAAAGCGTCAGCCGTTCTTCGATGATGCCAGCGCGTAGATCCCTTGCGTGAGGCGGATCGCTCCTCTTGGTGGAGGTGTACCCCGACCTTATTTTATTGACATTCTATATGCTGCGGAGTAGATTCCGTCGTCAAGCGGCCCATTATCGCTCACGATACGTTTCACGATCGGGAAGTCGGGTTGGATGGGTAACTCCACGAGGGCAGCGACCCGACGTCATGCCATTTCCGGTAAGCGGGGTTGCGGAAACGTGACGTGTCCTGTAGTGCTCAAGCGAAAAGATCCGGCGCAAGGCGAACATCATGACGAGAAAGCCAACCAGGGAATCCGTGGGGCGACCTACAGGGCCTGGACGGCGCTCTCGAAAGCGCAAGCGCAGGATCGCCAGTTGCAGTAGCAAAGTGAGCGTCTCGCCCTATGCCTGTGCCGGCTTGCCCCCGATGCCCTCACTAGGTTTTTGAACCATAAATGAATATCCAATGCTCCTCTCGAAAGGACCCAAATCAAATGCCAACTTACACTCGCACAAACGCATGGAATAACGGAGGCACCTTCAACAACCCCATTCTTTTGTGGTACGCAAAAGGGGTCGGGGTCATGCAATCCCGCCAATTGAATGACACGTCCAGTTGGTGGTTTTTCGCGGCGATCCACGGCCAAAGGATTGGCCAGAGCGCTTCGTTCCCCGACTGGACCACTCTACCGAGTCCGCCGCAGGTTCGAACGGCCCCTCCGCCCAGCCAGTCGGATAAGGATCTGTATTGGGATCAGTGCCAGCACCAGACCTGGTATTTCGCCCCCTGGCATCGCGGGTACCTTTTGGCTCTGGAGCAGCAAGTTCGCGCGGCCATCATATCGCTTGGCGGTCCAGCAGACTGGGCTTTGCCATATTGGAATTACTTCGGGCCGAATAACCAGTTCCAGATGCCGCCGGCGTTCGCAGAGCAAGACTTGCCTAACAACGGCGGCCCCAATCCCCTTTACGTCAAGGCTCGCTATGGCCCAGATTTTAGCGGAAACATCTTTGTCCCACTTCAGTTCGTGAACCAGGACTGCATGACGAACGATCTTTTCACCGGGGACGACGCTGTGACGCCGCCCCCGGGATTCGGTGGACCCCAAACCAATCCTCTTTTTTCGCATTTCGGTGGTACCAGCGGCAATTTGGAGAACAACCCGCACAATCTGGTGCATGGCTTTGTCGGCGGCCGGACGCAACAAGGAGCCCGGGGCCTGATGTCGAATCCACTGACTGCGGGTTTGGATCCGATCTTCTACCTTCATCACTCCAACATTGACCGCATGTGGGCAGCCTGGAATATCACCAGCATGCAAAGCAACCCGACCGATAACGCATGGCTCCAAGGCCCCCCAAGTAATGGCGAACGGAAATTTGCGATGCCTTTACCGGGTGGCGGATCGTGGGTCTATACGCCGAGCCAGATGAGCGACCTCGGCCAACTTGACTACACCTACGATGACCTTCAGGCACCCGCTCCGTCGGTGGCTCCACTAATGGAAAGGCTCGTGCGATTAGGAGTCCTCGAAGATGAGGCGGCAAGGGCCGCAGAGGGAGTTGCGCCTATGATTACCGGCAAACAAATTGAGCTTCTCGGCGCGTCACCGAAGGCTCTTAAACTGGAAGCCAACGGCGCTCGCACGATGGTCAAACTCGACTCAAAGGTGCGCAGGAAGGTCTCTGCCAGCCTGCTCGATGCTGCCGAGACGAAAAACCCTGACCGTGTTTTTCTTGAATTGGAAAACGTCCGCGGGCAGGGAGACGCGGATGTGCTCAACGTTTATGTCAACCTGCCCCCGGGAGCCCGCCCTGACAACCACCCCGAGCTCTTAGCCGGGAGCGCCGGCTTGTTCGGCGTCAGCAAAGCCAGTGAACCGGACGATGAGCATGGCGGCGAGGGCCTGAATTTTGTGATGGATATCACAAAGATTATAGATGAGATGCACCTGAGAAATGCTCTGGAGACGGAC
This sequence comes from Acidobacteriota bacterium, assembly GCA_003222845.1. GTDB lineage: Bacteria > Acidobacteriota > Blastocatellia > Pyrinomonadales > Pyrinomonadaceae > UBA11740. The sequence continues at coordinate 2,630 of QHXG01000414.1, forward strand.
TCTCTCGATATTAGCGTCGTGCCATATCAACCAATTGACGAGAGTGCCGACATTACGGTCGGCCGTGTGAACATTTACCGCAAGGGCGATTGAGCCATGCTATACGATCCAAGGGAGTTCGGGCGCATGCGCAACCGGGTTCTGCTCATCAGCGCAGTCGCTTGGGTTTTCCTGTTTGCCGGCACGCAGTTTTCCGCTGGCGTGGAATCCAGCGTGGCTGCGGCGTCTGAGTCGCATTCACATCACGCTTCATCGGCGAGCCTCCTCAAGATGAACCCGCCCGCGTCGTGGGCGATTGAGTGGTTACTCATGTTGGCCGCCATGATGGCTCCGACGCTTATCACACCGCTGTGGTACATCCGCGTGCGCAACTTTGCGCGCCGTCGCCTGCGTTCCTCCGCGCTCTTCGTTTTCGGCTATGCGGCAGTTTGGATGACCGTCGGCGCGCTGGTTCTTGCCGCAGAAACAGGCTTGAAGCTTTTGCACGTACAATCCTTCTGGCCGGCTGCCACGTTGGCGATGATCGCGTTAGTCTGGCAAACCTCACCTGCAAAACAACGCTGCCTCAATCGCTGCCATGCGCACGGCTCGTTCGCAGCGTTTGGGGCTTCCGCCGATCTGGATGCCCTCCGCTTTGGGATTTCGCATGGCGTTTGGTGCGTCGGATCCTGCTGGGCGCTGATGCTTTTCCCAATGCTGCTGCCTTTGGGCCACGTGGCTGCAATGGCGGCGGTGTCAACCCTCGTTTTCTCCGAGCGGCTCGAACGCCCTACACCTCCCGGCTGGCGCTTCCGTGGCCTAGGCAAGGCAACACGAATCGTTCTCGCGCAAACCGCCCGTCTTTGCAAAGGCCTCCGACTCGTTGCTGAACAAAAGGATTAGGAATCGAGCCTAAGTAAAATAGTGCGCGAATGGCATTCAACGACAATAGGTAAATCAATTGGAGTTCGCAGCCTAAGCCCTCACCCTAACCCTCTCCCAGTGGGAGAGGGAAAAGCGTCAGCCGTCCTTCGATGATGCCAGCGCGTAGATCCCTTGTCTGAGGCGGATCGCATATCCTTCATCTACCAGTTGATGGTTTCCGGAACCCGCTTCAACGCGGCTCAAACCCGAAGCGCGCGCGGTCTCGCCGAGTACCGACATCCCGGCGCCCGCCAGATATGCCCGAGCGATCTCTCGCAGTGCCGTCTTGCGGCGAATCGGTTTTCTCAGCTCTTCCGGGAAACGGTCTTCGGCCAGGATCCAG
>QHXG01000415.1 GCA_003222845.1 Acidobacteriota bacterium
CCCGCTGGGCTGCGTCTGACAAAACCAGCGGCTCGTCTTTGCGCCGCGGCATCCACACCGCGGCAAAATGGCTTATCAAACGCGGCGCGACAAACATCGAACGGCCGCCCGCGAGTTTCGCGTAGTAAACACGACCGCGGCGCATGACTTCGTCCTTGAGGTACCAGGTGAGGCGCGTCTCTTCGTCCTTTTGGACGTTGCGGGGCAAACTAACATCGCGGCGACCGCATACCGCGATATACAACGACGGACCTGCGCGACGGGCATCTGTCAGCGTATTTGCAAAGCCCACGTCTTCGATGAAACGTTCGGCGTCAACCGCGCTTTCAATGCGGAGGTCTTCGTCGCGGCGCCACATGCGGTCGCGATGGAGTTCGATCTGTTCGGGGAGAGGCGGAGAGGTCATGACGCGCTAAGCAAAAGGAAAAATGGGGCGTGATAAGGCATTGCGAATTGTAAATTGAAAAATGCAAATTGAAAATTTGTTCCATCCAAGATGAGAACAAAGGCGGCTTCTCCACCCGTTGAGAATCGCATCAGGCCGGATGCGATCACGTGATTGCATTTCTAAGCCTGCGGAGCAGGCGTAAGCATAAAGCCTGGGGCGCGAGCCCCAGGGAAGAACCATTGTTAATTCATTTGGAGGTCGCGGAGCGGGCGACAGCCTCCATACTAGATGTATCTTTCGTCGTATTCAATTCCATTCGCTTTCAAGAATTCAATAAACTCATCGCGAAAAGAAAACTTTCTGTGATGCTCCTTTTGTTTCGCAATATATCGGCGTACTTCTTCTACGTTTGATTGACTCACCGTGAATGCACCGTAACCACGTTGCCACGATAAATGTTTGAGTGACGGAAACACATCGTGGTGCATCCAACCGCTCGCGTTCGCTTTCAGATCGCGCAGCACGTCAGACACTGCGCGATCCGGCCGCAACTTGGTGAGAAGATGAATATGGTCTTCAGTGCCGTTCAGTTCCAAACAAATTCCACCGAGTGAGCGAATCGTTCCACCGATATAGTCATAAATCCGCAGCTCGTACTCAGACGTGATGAGCGGACGGCGATCTTTAGTTGAGAACACAATGTGATAGAGAAGGTTCGTGTAGGAGTCGGGCATGGAATTCTCCCTTGAGGCTGTCGCCCGCT